>JAGGVB010000099.1 GCA_021158245.1 bacterium
GAATCAAGGCCGTCCCACTGGAAAGTATATGTACCGGCCAATTTATCCTCTCCTGCTACTGTCCTAACGAGAGAACCGTCTTGATCGTAGATTTCAAAAGATACTTTACCCGGTTCCTCTACATCATACTCAATTGCCGATGCTTCATTTCCATCCCAGTATACCTGATCGCTATCCACTGAAACAACCTTTCCTATCAGGTTAGTCATAAGAGCATTGTGAACAGACAGAGTTAGATCGTTATTTTGAGACATCAGGCCATTCAGGTTCTGTACCTGTTCAAGTGAGCTGAACTGCGCAAGCTGGGCCACAAATTGAGTATTATCCATAGGCTGTAGAGGATCCTGATTCTTTAACTGCGTAACAAGAAGCTGGAGGAATGAATCTTTGCCCATAATATCAGAACCTCCTGCTGCAGCCTGAAGAATACCAGAAGCCTGCCCGCTTGATACACTGTCCACCATCATATTAATCACCTCCTTTAAAAATATTTATGCAATTATTTCCATTGAATTATATCCGAAATACCTTGTATAATCTTTTTCACTTTTATCATCAGAAAAAGGACGGTTCTCCGCTTTGCCATGCGAACTGCCTCTTCCATGATTAAAATTCTGCGAATCTCTGTTACTATGAAGGCTGTCTCCGAAATCTTTATCATTCTGCTGGTCAGGTGTCAGCTCTACAAAAACATTGCGAAGATTAACACCATTCTTTGAAATTGCCTCTTTCATATCAGAAACTGCAGAATCCATGATTCCCTTTACTTCCTTAATTTCAACAATCAGTTTTACATCAACACCATCTTTATTCGATTTAAGCTCAATCTTCATCTTCCCCATTGCAGGGGGGGTCAGCATAATTGTCAGTTTCGTTTCACCTGTGCTGTTCATATTTACAATCGCACGCGTAGTCTGAATTATCAAAGGCCTCTCTGCAGGCAAAGGTGAAGTTCCTTTAACATCAGAGATTTCCCTCGCCGCATTACGGATTTTTAAATCACCTTCGCCTGTATTTATATTTTCATTACTCCGGATACCCTGCGGAGTAGTGTTTATTTTCCTGGAAGAAAATCCGGATTTTTTAACATCCGCTGACTGCAGATGCATATTTTCCATACTTGCAGAATTCTCCAAAGAAGCCTCTTTAGATTGGCCATTTTCTTTAACATTGTCAGGCTGTTCAATTTGTTTTGATTTTGTTTCGTTAGATGCATAATCAGATTTATGAACAAAAACAAGCTTCCCATTCAGAAGCTTACCTTCCAAAGATTCTTTTCCGGCAATTTTAAAATCAATCTCTGATTGTTGACTATGTTGATTCTTCCTGATATTTTCATGTACCGGTTTATCAATTTTTATATTTGAAAAGTCGGCATCTTTAGTTTTAATCTCAACAGAATGCCCGTTGTTATCTTTTCCCATAATAATTCCCTGAGTTGTTTTTACATCAGCACTGCTTACAGCGTCAGGCTGCTTTTCTGCTGCATTGATGTTATAAGCACCAGCAGGGGCCTTTTGTTGAGTTTTTATAATCTCTGATTCAGGATGATCCCCTAATACCGCAGACTTTTGGTTTTGCTTAATGCCCGGGTATTCACTGACGGAAGAAAATTTCTGATTCTCTCTATTTATGCCATTCTCCGCATTCTGCCCCTCTCCTGTTTTCCTGTTTAATCGGCCAACATTATTTTTTCTGCCTTTGTTTATCAAATGGGCCGGATTCTTTTTCTGTGCGGCATTTTTCTTAACATGAATAGAGTCCAACCTTTTTTTATTTACTAAACGGGGTATTTGATTAGAGATATCGGTTTCAGTACTATTACGTAACGGAGTTATTTTACTCGTATTAATCACTGAAGTTGAATTTTGCACACCAGCATCATGTTCACCTTCTGTAAAAATATCAGCATTTAAAACAGAATCCTCCGCCCCCTCTTTTAACTGTTTTATATCGGTCTTTTGCCTCTCTTGTACAGGCGTATTTACGATTTTTCTCTCTTTTACAGAATTGTTTTCTACAGAGATCTTTGTACCATGCATTCCTTTTGTCTTATTAACCAGGCTGGATTTACCTGAGGAAGGTTTATTCCCGGTTATTTTTTTCACATTGGTATTTTCTCCAGGCTTCTGAAACCCTCCTGCTATATATAGTCTTATTTCTTTTTCTGATTTTATATTTTCATTTATTTCTGAAAATTTTATTTTTGATTTACCCTGAACCATACTTTCAGTACGTTCGCCTTTTTCTTTTACGGAAAACAGAATGGCAAACAGATTACCAAATGCCGACAATTCCGGATTTTGTCCCGGTATTTTTACGGCTGAATTCTTTATGTTCCTGTTTCCCGCCGAAAAAATAGAAAACAAAGAGGACTTTGAAATCAATTGTGAATTCATTTTTTACTTCCCGCTCATTTTTCTTGTTATTCTTGCTGCAAGTCCCGGATCAAAATTCGCAATAACTTTAGCAGCATTTCTCTGCCGCATTTTAAATAAAATATTAATAATTTCGTCATCCTTCAATTTTGTTAAGATAGGCGCTGCCTGTTCCGGCCTCATTGATTCATAAATTTTAGCAAGTTTTCTTATTCCCGCTCCATTACCTGCCAATACTTTCTTTTTTTGAATACGGTCAAGAGAATCTTTTTCTGCATCTCTTTTTTTTTGATAAGCAACTACTTCCTCTGCAACAGCTCCGGCAATGCCCTTATACTCCCTCATCTGTTTTTTCCATGCATCACGTTCCATTGCTACTTTCTGAATAGTCTGGTCAAGAGAATCGCGCTCTTTAGAAAGCTGTTTTATTCTTGCAATATTAGCATTTTCCTCCTGTGCTTGACGTTTAAAAATTGCAAGATATGCTCGCAACTTGTTCTTCTTGAACTCGTTCCACTCTTCTTGATTAGCAGTTATATTCTTTTGTGGGGACGATACGGTATCTACAATATCAGCATTTAGTGTATCTGAAAGTTGCAGGGGAAACTGCGTCGAATCCATTTCAACTTTTACCATAGTGTTTTCAGGATTCACGTTACTTGCAATATCTGTATAATTTTTAATCACAAAAAACCAAACACTGAACAAAGCGATTAAAAAACTTATTACAACAAAAAATATTAATCCTGGCATGTTTCCCAATTTGCCTTTTTCCGATACCATCACCTTTATTACTCCATTCTTATTTCGGTCTTCTATCATCTTTCTTTCTATTTTCTGTTATCTCATTTTTCTACTCTTAAGTATTTATCTTTATCAGTTCCCCTCGTGCAGATTTTACTGCACCTACTTCATCAAGAAAAGTCTGTTCCTCTTTAATCACATCTTTATTATAATCAACTAATTTATTTTCTCTGAGCTTTTCAAGTATTTTTTTATCTTTTACTGTTTCAACAAGATCATTACGCCTTCTCCCGGCTTCTTTAATCTTAATCTCAACTGTATCTTTCTGTTTCTCAATATCTTTTCTCAGTTTATCAATGTACCTTAAAATTTGATTCGCATCAGATGCGTTAATCGGGCCACTCTCCTTTAATTCATTAAACATAGTAATGTATCTTATTTTATTATCAATCAATTTCTCCAGCTTTTTCTTCTCTATCTTCACATGTCTTTTGGCTTCCGCCAACTCCTGCATTTTCTTTTTTTCAATGCTTTTTTTAACGTCAATAACTCTTTGAAGTTTAAATAAAAACTTCTTCATAAACTGCTTCCGCTCTATTTAAGTACTTCATCCAGGGATTTCAAAGTATTTTCATACTCGGCTTTTTCGTAGATATCCTGCTTTAAAAAACTATTTATTCCCTCGATATGGCCTAAAGCCTTATCAATCCCGGGATTGCTCCCGGAAACATATGCACCTATATTAACAAGATCTTCCGCCTCCCGGTATGTCGCGAGTATCTCAATAACATCTCTTGCCGATTTTCGGTGCTCAGTTGATACAACATCGCCCATAACTCTGCTTACGCTTTCAAGCACATCAATCGCAGGATAATGGCTCATTGATGCCAGTTTACGTGAAAGCACAATATGTCCGTCAAGTATTGATCTTACTGCATCTGCAACAGGCTCATTCATGTCATCACTCTCAACAAGTACAGTATAGAGGCCTGTAATACTGCCGACAGAGCCTGTACCGGCCCTCTCGAGCAATTTTGGCAGCAGGGTAAATACTGACGGAGTATATCCTTTGGATGTAGGTGGTTCTCCGACTGCAAGGCCTATCTCTCTCTGGGCCATAGCAAATCTGGTAACAGAATCCATCATGAGCATAACTTTAAGCCCCTGGTCACGGAAATATTCAGCTATTGTTGTCGCCACGAGCGCACCTTTAATTCGTAATATTGCAGCCTGATCCGATGTAACAACAACCACTACCGATCTTTTAAGGCCTTCGGGGCCTAAATCCCTCTCAATAAATTCCCGTACTTCCCTTCCCCTCTCTCCTATCAAAGCAATAACATTAACATCAGCATTTGTATTACGTGCTATCATACCGAGAAGGATACTTTTACCAACGCCGCTTCCTGCGAATATTCCCATCCTCTGTCCCTCACCACAGGTTAAAAGCCCGTCAATAGACCTGATTCCTGTTGCTATGGGCGACTCTATTCTCCGCCTGAAAAGAGGGCTTGGGGGATCGCTGTGTATTGCTCGCTTAATATCAGTATTAACAGGGCCTTTTTCATCAATCGGATTTCCAAGACCGTCTATTATTCTTCCAAGAAGATTATTTCCAACAGGTACTGAAACCGGTTCCCTGCACGGCACGACTTCAGATTCCGTACTAATCCCGTTTATCTGGCCAAAGGGCATTAACAGAAGATTCGCTCCTCTAAGGCCCACTACTTCCGCTCTGATTCTGCGTGATTCATCTTTTGATATTATCCAGCATGTATCTCCTATTGTAAGAGCAGGCCCAATTGATTCCACTACAACCCCTACAACACGGCTTACTCTTCCTATCATTCTAACAGGAGAAGAATCTCCAATAAGGTCGATGTATCTTTCCAGTCTCGGGAGGACTTCATTTTGTGTTTCAATGCTCATTTTGATTACTCCCGAGCAGCCTCTCTGCAATCTCTTCAAGCTGCACATTAATGCGTGCATCAACAATGCCGGAATCACCCTCTATTATACAGCCGCCCTGTTCAATTGAGCTGTCTTCCTTAACATCAAATTGTTTTATAGATAATGATTCAGGCGAGATATCACTAATCACTTTTACATCAGCAGGATTCAGCCTTATAGCAATCCGTCTTTTGTCTTCCACTGCTTTAAGCGCATCTTTTGCGATCAACTTTACAATTCCATGATCAATTGATATTTCCCGCCTTATTATTGTACTTGCAACAGTTATTGCAAGAGCAGCAATTGTCCTGTCTGCTTCGAAATACTGATCATCTCTCATCCTGTCCAGTTCACTAATCATAGCCTTTATTGACGACATTGTCTCTTTTAATTCATCTCTGCATTCCTGGAAACCGATTTTCTTACCATCCTCAAAACCCACTTGGTATGCAGCCTCACTCCTCTCCTGCCACTGCTGTTCGGCCTCGCTATTTCCGATGCTGCCCGGAGTAAAATTGCTGTTTCTTGTTCGTTTCCTACCCTGAGGTTCATAGGATTCAACCCTGACCCCTGTAATACGCCTGTCAATTTTAACTGTAAAATCAGACAATTATCTCCTCTTTCCCGCCGGGAGTTGCAAGAACGACTTCTCCGTCCTCATCAAGCTTTCTTACAATGTCAACTATCTTCTGTTGGGCTTTTTCAACATCACGAAGCTTGACAGGGCCCATAAATTCCATCTCTTCTTTAATCATCTTTGATGCTCTCTCAGAAACATTCGACAGTATTTTGGCTTTCATATCATCGCTTGCACCTTTAAGCGCAAGGCTGAGTTCCTTCATGTCAACATCTTTAAGTACTCTCTGAATGGATCTGTCGTCAAGCATAAGAAGGTCCTCAAATACAAACATTAGATTTTTAATCTCAGCTGATAACTCAGGATCCCTCTGGCTTAAAGTCTGCAGTACGCCCTTTTCAACTGACTGGCCTGCAAGATTTAAAATTCCAGCCGCAGCTTTTACACCTCCGATAGGATTGCCGCTTACATTAAATTCAACTCTGCTCTCAAGTACTCTCTCAACCTCTTTAATATAATCTGTTGAAACCCTGTCCATAGTTGCAAAACGATACATTACATCATTTCTTAATTCAGTAGGTAAATTTCCTAAAAGGTTGGCAGCTTGTTCGGGATCCAGCTGAGTCAGAACAAGAGCTATAGTCTGAGGATGTTCCTTCTGCATAAAATTTATAAGCTGTTCCGCATCCAATTTTTTTAAAATATTAAACCCTCGGATTTCCATAGAACGTTGTACTTTTTTAATAACTTCAAGAGCTTTTGCGCTTCCCAACGCTTCTTCCAGAACTTCTTTGGCATACTCAAGCCCGCCTACTGCAATATACTCCTGGGCAATTACCATCTGCCTGAACTCAGCTTTTATTGAATCAACAAGATCCGAAGGCACGCTTTCAAGCGCTGCAATTTCACGGGTGATTCTCTCGACTTCCTCTTCAGTAAGCTCTTTTAAAACCGGAGCTGCTGCTTTTGAACCCATTGCGACAATTAGAACCGCAGCTTTTTTTACACCATCAATTTTATTATTAAGCGTTTCATGCATAATCACTATTCCTCAAGCATCCAATAACGGACAAGCCTCGCTGCCATGCCTGGCTTGTCTTCAACAAAATTAGTTATCTGTTTCATTAACTTTGCACTCTCAATTGTTTCAGGCGGAGCATTCGCTTCTATATTTGGTACTATCATATCCTGCTGGTCTATACCTAAAGACCTGCTGCTATGCCCATACCCTTGAGAAGGAACGGAAATCTTGATTTTTGAAAGTTTTGATTTTAAAATGAACAGCATTATAAGAATAACAATTACAGGAAAAGCTTTCTGCCCGATACCAAACCAGAATTCAGGCCTGGAAAAGTTTGAAGGTTCATTTACTATCTCGGGTTTATCCCCCTGTTCAAACATCATATTCTGAATCTCAATCTTGTCATTTCTATCAGGATTGAACCCCACTGCATTTTGGACAACTCCTTTTAACAGAGAAAGCTCTTCCGGGTTTCGCGGCTTGTATTTCACAGTCTCTGCACCATTACTATCCGTAACTTTCTCTTCCTTTCCGTCAACCAGAACTGCTACGGAAATTCTCTTTATATTCCCGCCCGAATCAATAATTCTTTCTACGGTCTTGGGTACCTTATAATTTGTAATGGAATGCTCAAGCTGTCCTTTTCCGTTACTTGCCGATGAAGTATTGGACGAATTAGCTTCATCAGTACGCTCCTCACTTAAAATCGCAACATTTTCAGGGTCATACTTTTCTTCTGTTCGGTCTACCCTTTTAAAATTCAGTTCTGCACTTACTCTTACAATAGATTTACCCTGGCCCAGTACTGCATCTAACATTGTCTGAGCCTTTTTCTGAAGGTTCGATTCAACCTGCCTCTGTACTTCCATTTGGCCGGAACTCATTCCTGCAACTGTACCATCCTTCCATTGATTTGAAAGAATATTCCCTCTGGAATCAATAACAGTGACATTCTCAGCGCGCAGCCCTTCAACACTTGCAGCAACCAAATTCGTAATTCCCGCAACCTGATTACGCCCTAATCTTACATTAGGTTTGACACGTATAGCTATTGATGCAGTCGGATCTTTCTGATCCTCCTGGAACAGCCTTTCATGAGGAATAACAACATGCACTCTTGCATATTCTACTCCGTCTATACCCATTATGGTTCTTGCAAGCTCACCTTCAAGTGCCCTTCCATAATTAATCTTCTGCACGAAATCCGAGATGCCAATACTCTTCTGGTCAAATATCTCATATCCTACACTTCCGCTTGAGGGCAGCCCCTCACTTGCAAGCTTCATTCTCCATTCATATACCTGAGAAGAAGGGACAAATACCGCAGTACCGCCGGATTTTATTTCGTACGGAATGTTGCCTGTTTTAAGAGATTCAACAATTTTATCAGCTTCTTTCAGGTCAAGATTATTAAACAGAAGTGCATAGTCAGGCCTTGTCGCCCATTTCATCAGCAGTGAAACTCCGATAATCAATCCGATCAGAGTTGTTGCTATTGTCAATTTCTCACCAATGGACATACGCCCAAAGGAAATTATAAACCTCTTCCAGAAACTTTGCATATCAGCCATAACATTACTCCGTTTTCATTAAACCTGCATGCGCATCATTTCCTGATATGCTTCGAGAAGCTTATTTCGGATTTCCACAACAAGCTCCAGGCTTATATTTGCTTTCTCTGCAGCAATCATTACGTCATGAATATTATCAACCTTCCCTGCAGCCAAATCCTGTACCTGTTTTCCTGAGTCATTCAACAGGTTGTTTACATCTGTAAGAAATGAATTAATTGTACTCTTGAAAGATTTATCCTTTACAGAGCCACCGGCCCCACTGTTGTTAATCTGGTTGTTCTGCTGAGATATAGGTTGTATCTCCATTGCAATTGCTCCTTTTTATTGCACTCTTTTAAAAACAATCAAAGTGTCAAGTCCACGCTCTTACCTCTTGTTTCCTGCTCGGGAGTATCATCCACAACTTTTTGATACGCATTCACACCAAAACTCTTTTTTACTCCAGGAAACAAACTGCCAAGCATCACTTTCTCATCCCTGCTTAAATGAGCTGACAGAGGTTTAGAGAAATCAACACTCTTGCTTATTCCGGTTTTCTTCTTTTGAACCAAAGCTTCAGCTTCATGCTTAAAACTGTCGTTCTTTTTAATTTGATCTGTTAACTCATTTTTACCTGCTCTGGCCTGATTGATGAGTGCACGTCTGTTGTAATTTACATACGATACATTTGTCTGACTAACTTTCATCTCTCCTCCGTTACCCGCTGCATAGTTTAAATCTCAAGAGCTTTTTTCATCATTGCCTTTGCTCCATTCATAACGGATATATTAGCCTCATAAGTACGGGAAGCAATCATTAAATTACTCATTTCCCTGACAAGATTAACATTCGGTTTCTTTACATATCCATTCTCATCAGCATCAGGATTATCCGGTTCATAAACAAGTTTAAAAGGCTCTTTCTGCTGTTTCACCTGCTGTGCATTGACTGCAAATTCTACATTAGCAGCACGCTTGCGAAGCACGTCCACAGGCCCTGTACCGCGGATAACATCACTGCCGTTTCTTCTGGAAAGCTCTGTCATAAGCAAATTTCCAAATCCGCCGCTCTGACCCTGTGATACATTAAAACGTACACGCCTCGGTACATAAGGGCCCCCGTTTTTCGTCTTTGTTGTTTCAACATTTGCAATATTTTTAGAAGTTGCTTCAATCAGATTTCTCTGTGCCGAAAGGCCTGAGCCGCTTATTCTGAATATTGAAAACATTCTGCCGAAACTCATTGTTAATCTCCTGTTCTACACTGCAGCAGAGTATTAAAATCTGCCTCTTATACTTCCTTTTAATGCCTGGAATGTTCCACTCACAATTTTTGCTGCACTTGCATAGAGAATTTGGTTTTCTGCTGAAAGTGCCATCTCTTTTTCTATGTCCGGATTTTCATTATCCACTTTCACAACTGCACTCTGCGAAGCATTCGATCCCAGAGGGATATGCCTTTTGTCTTCCAGTAAACCGTTAATTGAACTGCTTCCCTTTGCTTTTTCAAGGCTTGCTTTAAAATCTACTTCACGCCGTTTGTAACCCGGAGTTGCAGCATTTGCAATATTACTTGCTATTACCTTCTGTCTGTCGCTTGCAATATCAAGCACACGTTTCATCACCGGTATTGCAGTTTTGGAAAATATTTTGTTTACCATGACGACAACCTCCTGATCCTATAATTACCGTGTTTGTTTTAAGCAAGGGTCGTGCCAGGAGAGAACATATTCAGGCGGGATTTATTATATCTATAAGTCTTTGTATTTCCGGATTTTACATAAAGGTTAGAAACTATTTTTATGCAGGATAAATACTTCGCAGGAATCAGACCAGTGAATAATTAACCATTTAGTATGTACATTCTATCTCATAAGATTTAAATTATATTAATCGACATGCACAGCTTTTTCTGTTTCAATTACTCCGTATTCCCTTAGTTTTGTCCTGAGGGTTTTTATTGTTATACCGAGAGTTTTTGCAGTTCTTGTCTTGTTCTGATTCAGCTGCCTATAAGATTTCAGAATAAGGCGTTTCTCTGCTTCTGCTATAGACATAATTTCACCAAAATCACTCTCCGAATCAAGGAGGTCTCTGTGATCTTCAAGAAACATAAAATTATCGGGTTTCAGCAAATTTTCGTGATTCATTATTACTGCAGTTTCAATGCTGTTCTCAAGCTCCCTTACATTGCCGGGCCAGTCATACTGTATTA
>JAGGVB010000100.1 GCA_021158245.1 bacterium
TCATAACAATAATAAATCGGAAAAATCAGGGTCAAAAAATATTCATCTTCAGATCCAAACCATGCATCCTCATCAAGATTTATGCCAGTAATAAATCCCGAACACCACAGCCATGGATCAGGTTTTGCATTTTTACTTTTTCCCAATACAGGGAAAATGGGATCCGGATAATCATCAATCTCTTCATTTATGCTATTATAGAATGCCAAAAGGCCGTTTGTTACATATTGTGCCTCTTCGTCAGAGCGGAATTCAGGCATTTCATTTTCTCTGTTAAAAATTTTGGGAAGCCATATACTGGGAGGTATAAAATCAGGGCATATAAGTATTGCAGTTAAAAACCCGTGTATTTCAGGTATGGTAAGTGCATCCTCATTAATGTTTAAAATAGCATCTTCCAATTCATTCAAGTTTAACATCTCTTCATTATCGAACATTTATCCTCCTCTTTTATTTGAATTTTTAACCACCTCCACACACCCAAATCCCATGCTGCACTGGTCTCCTATTCCGCACTCGTAGATATTTTTGATTAATTCAATTGATCCTCTTAATGTAAAAGGCACTTCAAACCCCTTAATTTTTGTCTCCTCTCTCGTCCTCTCTTTTACAGTAACAAGTTTCGCCACATGTTCCTGCCCGCCTCTTTTCTTGATGTAATTCTTATCAACAATAAATTCAAGGTTTTCGTTTTCCGGATATTGGTTATTGACTGTTCTGTATTTATTTATTGCAGATAATCTGACTGCTTCGGAAAGCCCGTCGTCAAGAGGCCTGTAGTAGTATATTTTCTTTCCCGTACTTGTCAGAATAACGCTTTTAATAACAACAGGAGATAAACATATAAATTTCATCTCATCAAAAAATTCCGGGCCTGCAACTGACTCAACCTGATAGACATTTAACAGAGTTTTATCAATTCTGATAACCTGATCTTCAAAAAGGCCTGTTACAAAATGCTGAACAAAATCATGCAGCATAGGGCTTGATACAAAAAGCCATATTTCGCAGCCGGAATCACATTTATATCCAAACCTGTTTTTACTGATTCTCTTATTAAAAAACAGTTTTGAGAAAGTGAACAATTTTCTCAGCCTGCCGTCAGGCCCTAAATATCCTTTTTGATGAAGAAATTCGGAATATGTATTTGAAGATCTGGAAAGTATTCTGTATAAAGCTGAAGAGAGATAGTACTGGTAATTGTAAGGGATTACAATCCCGGAATCATGAGCACGAAGAGATAATTTTATTCTCATGTCTTTAACTGCCCTTTTGGAGCTTATCAACATACTGATTACTTATAATCTTATCTAAGAGTATAAGCTAAATCATACAACTTTTCCCTCTCCCATTCTTTGCAGTATAAAAAATATTTATAACAAAATTATAAGGCTTATATACAATCTTCTATTACAAAAACATTTTAATCAAATAAAAGCAGAATGTCAAGTTTTATTTTATTATTCTTTATTAACACTCTAAATTTACACCTTCTTCTCCATCCACCTGCCTTTATTAAACCAGAACAGCATTAAAATCCCTTTAAAAAAGGTAGTAGCTGAAATTACAGCCCACACTGCCCACACACCGAGATTAAGGGCAATACTGAAAAACCAGGCAAGGGGAATTCTAAGCAGTGTAAGAGAAAAAATTATTATCATGGGAGGTTTGGTATCGCCTGCTCCTGAAAATGCTCCCTCAAGCACAACTTCCAAAGCAAGAAATACTTCGAATACTGCGATGAATTTAAGATAGCTTTTACCGTAATTTATAACTTCAATATCATTTATAAAAAATCTGTAGAAATACCCGGGGAAAAAGAAAAATATCACAGATGCCAGCAGCAGTATTGCAGAGACCAATTTTAATGCAAGAAAAACGGACTCCTTTGCCTTCTGCGGCTGCCCTGCTCCCAGGTTCTGGCCTACCATTGTAGCTGTTCCCATTGCAAATCCAAAAGCAACAAAGTATGGCAAAGACTCTATTCTGTGGCCTATTCCTATGGCAGCAAGAGGGTCACTGCCGAAATGAGATATGATACCTGCAAGCACAAGATATACTGCCGCAAACATTGTATTGCTGAAAGATACAGGAGCGCCTATTTTGACCATGGGGAAAAAGTACTTTTTAAAAAAGTCTCTGTTAAGGCTGTACCTGTTCTTTTTCAAATCAGGGAGCATAATAAAAAGAGCAATTGTCATTAAAACAGATCCTACTGCGTGAGAAATCACAGTTGCAACAGCAGCACCCTGAAAACCCATTTTAAAATGAAAAATGAATATGGGATCCAGGCCTGCATTTAGCAGCAGAGAAAAGCCTGTAATCATCATTGGTACGCGGGTGTTGCCCATACCTCTTATGATATGCTCCTCTGTTACCATTAAATAGACAAATAACATACCGGACAGAAAAATCTGTGCGTATTTTGTTGCATTCTCAGCAATGGACTTTTCTATTCCGATTAATCTGAAGACAGGTTCTGCTGCTGCAGAAAAAACAATCATTGTAATTATTGACAGAATTACTGAAGAGATAATTGCAGCAGATGCTGTTTTAACAACTCCCTGCTTATCCATCTCTCCGCTTCTTCTCGCTACCATTGCAAGAGCACCTGTTGCAACTGTCTGAGCCAGAGCCCGGAGCATCCATACATAAAAACTGCCTGCGCTTAAGGCTGCAACAGCATAGGCCCCGAGTCGGCCGACCCAGAACATATCAACAATCTCAAATATTATATAAAACAGGCTGGAAAAAACAGCAGGGATTGCAAGAAAAAGAAGCCCGGACATAGGAGACCTGTTGATAATTTTATCTCTGCTCTGAAGCATAAAAAACAAATCCCTTGTATTATAAAAAATGGCAGCCTGTTTACTAACCAGGAAAAATGAATTTTGATAATTTATAACTCAATTTTACTTCGATCAATGTACATCAAAATCAGGGGCTAATCAAGAAAATTCATCTGCATTGTAAAAAAACCAATAAAAAGTTAAATTTTTATAAATTTTACTTGCATCATTTATTTCAATTTTTAAATTAACTGAAATACTTAATAACAAGAAATCTTTTCCGGCAGGGGATGCATTATCTGCCTGAAAAATACGAGTTCTTTACAGATTTCAAGTTAGCAAACCAGGCACGCTCTTTGCAGTAAGATTAAATGTAAAAGACAAAGCAAAAGGGTGCTGATATGACCACTTCTACAGTAAAAAAAAGACGAATTCGCACAGGAATGAAGAATCCACGAGAGAGACGAATAATGGCCAAATGTGAATTTATTGATCGATGCCCCTTTTTCAACAAAATGATAACTACCGGCGGCACCCTGGACAAAATGTATAAAGAACAGTTCTGCAACGGAACTTATGAAATGTGCGCGCGGCATAAAATAGCCAGTGTCCTTGGCAAAGAAAAAGTGCCTGTTAACATTTACCCTAACATGTTTGATCAGGCAGAAGCTCTGATACGGCCGAAAAATTAATATCAGATTATTCCGCTTCGAATGATAAAAAAACTGACATTTAAAACAGATAAGAAGCAGTGTCTCAAATGGAAGTTTTTTTTAGTTCGTTGGGGCTCCTGCTTGCAAAATACACCCCATTGTTTGATATTACAGGTTATATTTTCTATCCCATTCCTAAAATACTCGGTATACCCCAATCTGTAATAATCGGGAAAGCTGCTGCTGTAGGTATTACAGAAATGTTTCTTCCTGCACTGCTTATATCAAAAGCGTCAATTGCAGCAAGATACACAATTGCTGTCACTTCAGTATCTTCCATACTTTTCTTTTCAGCTTCAATACCATGTATTCTTGCTACTGATATTCCAATATCAGTTGGAAAAATAGTAATAATCTGGGCAGAAAGAACACTCCTCTCCCTTTTAATTGCAGGTGCGGTTGCCGCAGTTATTTTCTAATTCAATACATTATTTACTTGCTTTATTTATTTTTGTATTTTAAATTTAAGCATTATCTGTTAAGGATATTTTTAAAAAACAATTTATAATGCAGGGGGATATTGATTGGTTATCCTTTCATATTAACATATTAATATTTGATAAATTCCCAAACAGACAAATCCTTTTCCAGTTAAGGCAAAAAGAATAGATATGGTTTATCACAGGAGAGTAATTATGCCTTTTCACAGCCAAAATAGATTGGGTGGATTTTTCATCTCTGTACTGCTTTCTGTTATCACAACAACGGGAAGTATAGCTTTTACTGCACATCCGGATTCTCTGAAAAAAGAGCTGCATTACGACTCTTTTACACAAAAAAACATTTCCCTTTTTCCTTTCCGCGATTCCTATCATAAATATTTCTCCCTGTTCAGCGGAGTTGTTGAACAGACCTACAGATGGGACAGGTGGGTCCATGTGCGCGGCAGCAGGCACGATCAGGTCGGATATTCCATTGACGGAATCAATGTCAGGTCCGGGTTTACAGGAGAGCCCATGTTTTTTGTTCTGCCCGAAGCTCTAAAATCAATGGGGCTTGATAAAGATCCAGGCGCTTCTGCATCTTCTTCTCCTGCTCTGTTTTATCAGCACATAAGAACAGGAACTGAAAAGTTCAGAATTTCAATGTCTGCGGAATCTGACGGATTTACACCGCTGTACCAAAAGAAAATGGGCACCTATTCTTACGGATTTAAAAATATTACGGGAACCGTAAGCGGCCCTGTTATTACTGATAAAATCCGTTTTTTTGCTGCAGGCAGATTTCTGCACTTTGACGACCATTTCAGAAAATTCTGGGACGGTTTTACATTTACAGCAGATAAATCCGTAATGAGAGAACCGGATTATTATGACAACCCCCGGGAATTCAAAGAGTTTTTCGGTACAGATACAATTCATGTCAAACCTGGAAATATACCTGCAGCAGGGTCAGATAAATATGATTTGCAGGCAAAGATTTCCGCTGATTTTAAACCCTTTTTTATCAATCTGATTGGGCTTTACTCTAATGAGAAGAAATCAATCAACAGGTATCCTGTAATGAATCTGTTTAACACCGGCAGAATCCCTCTTATAAAAAAGGAATCTTATCTTGTATCTATACAGAATTTTTATAAACCCTCCCGATTTTTTACAGGTTCATTAAAAATAAATCTCTTTTCTGATTTTCTTCAGCAGGTCGATCCCTTATTCGGCGATGATTTTTTACTTTATGCTGACAGCGCTGCAATTGCACAAAAAGGTATAAATGTAAGGTACCACGGGGAAGAAAAAGGATATTTTAAATCACCTTATCTGTTTTATACGTCTTTTGGTTTTATTTTTAATGTTCCCGGAGACGATATCACATTTTTCCAAAAACAGCAGGAAACAGGGTTTTCACTCAAAATAGATGCTGAGCTGAAAAAAGGAGCCCATCTTTTCAAAACCGGAACAGGTTTTGATAAGAGAACAGTAAGAATCTATTCTATCAAGGGTTATGACCGGAATATCAAATCCAATGTTGCAGGCCTGTGCAACTACCTGTATTCGGAATATATTGACAAATCAACAGACATCTCAGGAGAAAAAGGTATTGGGATCAACGAATATGTAACAACCTTCGGATACGACGGACTTGGAAATCCCACAGATAAAAGCACAATGGCATTTGACGGCCCCCGCAGGCCTGTTACAATTTACGCATACATTGAAGATGCTTATAAAAAAGATATTGTGGAAATTTATGCAGGCCTTCGTATGGACAGATTCAGTACACACGCTCTTGTTTTTCCGGATCCAAAGATGCCGCCGGAACCTATATACAGACTGGGCCGCTATTTTCAGAACGAGGATAAATTTACAAATGCCAAGGCCCAAACCTTTTTTCAGCCCCGTATCCGAATGACATTAACGCCTTCTTCTCAAATACAGATGCATGTCTCATGGGGAAAATACGCTCAGATGCCGCAGTTTAAAAACATTTATACAAGCAGATACCGGCTGATGGACTATGTATATGACGGCTATCTGCATTTTAATGTACAGGGGCCCTATGCCAGCGCAGCAACAACCACACAGACAGAAGCAGGTATAACAGGCATGATTTCTTCCTGTTTTTCAGGTTCAGTAACAGCATACAGTTCGATATCTTCAAATCTTCTCGAATACGGACACCAAAACACACTGCTTCAGGAATTTTCTCGGAAGAAATACCCCATTCTCAAAAACACGGGGATTTTAAGCAGCAAAGGGCTTGAAATCTCAGGAACTTTTTACAAAAACGGTCTTTTATTAAAAGGCAATTATACAATTTCACAGGTAACTGGTACATCGACCTATCCTATGTCTGTCTGGTATGATGAAAATGATTATGATGAAAATCCTCACACTGCAGTTCTTCGGCCTTTAGAATATAATCAGCCTCAAAGGCTCAATCTTCTGTGCAGCTACAAATCAGGAAGGAATGCGCCGATACCTGTAAGAAATATAACTGCTTCAATGCTGCTTCAGTACAGCAGCGGACACAGCTTTTCCGTGTGGGACGGTTGTGTCTGCTCATGCAGCAACACTTCCGACCTCGGAGGAATGCTTCTGGATTATGACCCGCGGTGCAGAAGCAGCAGAATTGCGGAAATTCTTACTCCTGCAGTATATACTTTTGACGCAAAAATTGAAAAACCTTTTTACATAGGCAGTATCAGAATGTCTGCATATATTTATGCCCACAACCTGTTTAACAGAAAAAACATTCTTCACGTTTACTGGCGTACCGGTTCTGCAGGTTCCGACGGTTATCTGCAAAAATATTATTCCTTTTTAAAACAATATTACCCTGATGAATATTTTACATTTTACAATATTGTTAACAACGGGCACAGACAGCACTTTGCCAGAGCCCACGGAGGAGACCTGTACGGACACCCCCGTGAAATCCGGTTCGGGATTAAAATTTTATTAAACTGACAAAAACGCCATCCCCTACCTCCTGAGTACTTGGGAGGTTGGTACAAAGTGCAAATCTATCCGAACAGCTCCTTTAAAACATCTGCTGCATAAAAAACCTCTTCTCTTGAAACATCGAGATGTGTCACCAGCCGCAGCATTCTCTCGCCGAGAGCGAGAACAAGAACGTGTTTTTCCGCAAGCATGTCTGCAGCATCCTGAGCATTCAACCTCTCGTGAGTGACTGTTACAATTACTATGTTTGTCTGAACGCTGTCAAGATCAACTTCAAAACCATTAAGGGAGTTTATTGTTTCCGCAAGAATTTTTGCGTGTTTGTGATCTTCTGCAACACGGTCAAAATTATTCTCAACAGCATACAAGGCTCCTGCCGCTATAATGCCTGCCTGGCGCATGCCTCCGCCGTAAATTTTTCTGTATCTTCTTGCTCTGTCAATCGTTTTTGAATCTCCCACTACAATTGAACCTACCGGTGCACCAAGGCCTTTGGAAAAGCACATGGAAACAGTATCAAAATACTTTGCAAATTCCTTTAAAGCCGTACCTGTGGCAACAGAAGCATTCCACAGCCTTGCTCCGTCAAGGTGCATTTTAATTCCATACTTGTCAGCAAGCGCTCTGATCTCTTTTATTTTCTCAAGAGGAAAAATCTTTCCGCCAGCCCTGTTTAATGTGTTTTCAAGACATATTAGTGAGGTCGGGGGAAAGTGGATATTGTCCTGCCTTATTGCAGGTTCAATCTCTTCTGCAGTTAAGATACCGTTTGCAGATTTAACAGGCCTGAGCTGAACGCCTGAAAGCAGAGCAGGTGCGCCCGCTTCATAGAAAAATATGTGCGCTTCCGCATCAAGAATAACCTCCTGCCCGGGCTGAGTTAATGTGTTTACCGCAACCTGATTTCCCATTGTACCTGATGCAACAAAAAGGCCTGCCTCCTTGCCTGTCATTTCCGCAACCTTTTCCTGCAGTCTGTTTACAGTGGGATCCTCCCCGAAAACATCGTCTCCCACTTCTGCATTTGCCATAACCTGACGCATCTCTTTACCGGGTTTTGTAAATGTATCACTTCTCAAATCTGCTATCATTTTTGCCTCCAGAATCTAAATTAATACAATTAAAACATATTTGAATAAAAAATCAAGTATAATAACCTATCTGCCTTGACTTTAAATAACCCGTTTGATATATTTTATGTTATACAAGAAACCGGAGGCTGATTATGGAAATTTATTATTACGGTCACTCTTTATTCAATTGACATCTCATAGAAGCAGGAGGTAAAATGGACATACAAATATTCGGCGCTGCAAGAGAAGTAACAGGATCCATGCATCTTTTAACAGTAGGATCCGATAAAATCCTGCTGGACTGCGGCCTGTTTCAGGGCCACAGAAAAGAGGCTTTTGAGCGCAACAGTGAACTGCCCTTTGATCCCAAATCCTTAACAGCAATGGTTCTTTCACACGCTCACATTGACCACAGCGGAAATATTCCCCTGCTTGTTAAAAAAGGATTTGACGGAAATATATTTTCCACCCATGCAACTCAGGACCTTGCAAATGTGATGCTGCGGGATTCTGCATACATTCAGCAGAAAGACGCGGAGTACATAAACAAGAAAAATAAAAAAAAGGGCCTGCCTTCAATTGAGCCGATTTACACAATGACAGATGCAGAATCAGCTCTGCCCCATTTTGTAGGAATCGGATACCACAGGCCATTCTATATTACAAAGAATGTAAAACTAACATTTTTTGATGCAGGGCACATTCTCGGGTCAGCAATGGTTGTTCTGGATGTGGAAGAAAACGGCAAATCTTACAGAATCCTTTTTACAGGAGACATGGGCAGAAAGAACCTGCCAGTAATAAGAGATCCGGAATATATAAACCAGGCCGATTTTTACATAACAGAATCAACATACGGAAACAGAGAGCACGAAGATATTGTCCGCATGAAAGAGAGTTTAAAAGACCTAATAAACCGGACTGTAGAAAGAGGCGGAAAAATTATTGTACCTGCATTTTCCGTGGGCAGAACACAGGAGCTTGTTTACTTTTTACACGAACTTTTTAATGAAGGAACCCTTCCTGAAATTCCCATTTATGTTGACAGCCCCTTAAGTGTAAATATAACCGAAATTTTCAGGCTTCATACGGAATGTTATGATAAGGAGACAAGAGACGAATTTTTAGATAACCATCAGGATCCCTTTGGATTTTACAGGCTCAGATACATAAGGCATGTGGAGGACTCCAAAAAACTGAACTCTTCCAAAGAACCTGCCATTATAATCTCCGCATCCGGCATGTGCGAAACCGGCAGAATTCTGCACCACCTTGCAAACAACATTGAGGATCCCAAAAACAGTATTCTGATTGTAGGGTTTATGGCTGCAAACACACTCGGAAGAAGGCTGGTAGAGAGAAATCCGGCTGTTAAAATTTACGGTGAGGAGTACAGGCTTAACGCAGAAGTAAAAATTACAAACGGATTCAGTGCTCATGCTGACAAAAACGAACTTCTCGAATACTTTAACCAGCTTGACAAATCAAGACTGAAAAAAGTTATCATCGTACACGGGGAAGAAGAAGCTGCAGCTAATCTTGGTTCGGAAATGGAGAATACAGGATTTAAAAATATTACAATTCCTGTAAGAGGAGAAAAAATAGAGCTTGCTTGAGAATTATCCGGGAGCCCGTTGAGAAGGTATAAGGGTATATAGGTATAGAAGAATATTGGACAGCATAGGGAAATGTGGGAGAATTTGGGGGAATATGGAATTATCTGGGGGAATGTAGGAGAGTATGGGTAAATAGGAATAAATTTAAAATTTCAAATTTACAGTATGAAGTGTCAAGACCTTTGAGGTTTTAAAATTTTTTTGGGTCTTTTTAATATGAAAATTTTTTGACTTATTAATATAAAATTAATATTTTCGATTTAAGCGGCGAGGCAAACCGTGTTTTAAAATGATTAAAAAATTTGGGCTGTGAAACATTGTTTTTAAATGTGGATATTTGAAGTGGTGGGATGTGATGGTTGATATTAAGAAAAATACCAAAATATTAAACGTACCTGCATCCACAGAAATAAAATAACATATAACCCTGACAAATATTTTTTAAAAAATACTTGCATAATAACTACAATGTAATTACATTTATCTATGAAAACAAAAATCATAAAAATAGGAAATTCACGTGGTATAAGGCTACCAAAGGTTATTCTACATCAAATCGGCATTGATGATGAAGTAGATTTAGAAGTAGATCGTGATCGTATCGTCTTGAAACCAATTCATCGCCCCAGAAGCAGCTGGCGTGAATCATTCCAGAGAATGCATTTAAAATCTGACGATCAGTTATTGGATGGCAATGAAATTGTTTTTCAAACCTCTTGGGATAGAGACGAATGGATATGGGAAAGTGAATGAAACGATTTGATGTATACCTGATTAACCTTGACCCTACAATAGGTAAAGAAATTAAAAAGACTCGTCCCTGTTTAGTAATTTCTCCTGATGAAATGAATGACTATATCTCAACTGTAATCGTGGCTCCAATGACATCCCATTTAAGAAATTATCCTTCCAGGGTTACCTGCGTTTTTCGAGGTACAAAAGGCCAAATAGTTTTAGATCAAATTCGTGCTGTTGATAAAATCAGATTAATAAAAAAGCTTGGCATTATTGATGACAAATCACAATATGAAATAATTCAAATACTTCAGGAAATGTTCTCGTTTTAGGCCGTAATTTGGTTTATAAAGATTAATCGCTTTAACAAACAACATGTAAGCAGTTACTAAAGCTGATTAACATTTAAATCATTCTGTAAATATTACCTTGATCCAAATTTTATAAAATCGGCCTCAGAAATACAGTCTTGATTGCATGAGTCTGCAGCAGCATAATATCATTCCGCATATTTTCTGTAAACAGCAGCCCTGTCCGGATCAATCCTTATCATCAAATCCATAACTTCGGGGTCATCCTTAAACATATCTATAAATTCCAGATGATGGGCCTCAATAAAATGTTTTACAATATCTTTCAGCTTGTTCTTTGCAACTACATCCTCAAGCATAAAAAGAGCCTTCCTGCAGTATTTTTTTGCAGTTGAGTCCTCTTCTCCCAAATATGTACGTCCAAGAAAATAAGCATCCTTAACCTCTCTAAAAGGCTTGTTATCATCACTTAAGATATAATCAATTAACTTTGTCCTCTCTTTCCAGCCCTTATTAAACTGGACATCATAGGAAGACTGGGTTGCAAGATGTTTGGCTCTTTCAAAAAATGGAGTTCCCATAAACTTCCCGAACTTGTCATATTCACTTCCCAAAACAAGATTAACATAAAAATCCAGAAATCCAGTAAAAGGATTGTACTGAGTTTCATCGTGGAATATCGGATCACCTGCCTGATATGGAAATCTCCAGTACTTATCATAGAATTGTATATCTGAGTTATTGGAAATTACAAAAGTGCCGTAGTATCTGTCCTCGTAGTTCACGCTCATGTCCTGAAGAAAAATCTGAGTGGTAATATTAAAATGATCATCACTGTTGCCTGTCCAATCATAATCATTCAGATAATTCTCTATTGCGTCACTAAAATTTTTTAATTTTCTCTGCTTCTCAAGAGGAAGCCGTTCCAGCAGAATCTTAACAGTAGATTCTATCTGCTGAGCGTTTGCAGAAGAAAACCCGAACTGCGCAGCCAAAATGATCCCCGATAGAATCTTAACAGTTCCTGATGTAAATAATTTTGGGAATCTCATATCATCCTCCTATAAAAGGCAATTTGACAACTGTATTTATAATATAATCTTTTATTCAATATTGTCAAGTTTCTTAATCAGACATTTTGGCTGAATATTAGAATAAAACAGGCTGTCCGATTAACCAGGACAGCCTGAAACCATTATACTAAATGTAAATTACTACTTTTCGTCAGGGAAGAATCTTGCAAGCACCTCTTTTTCCGGTTTCTTTGAAAACATGGAAACAATAAGCAGGCTGAGAAGAGAAACAGGAAGGGCCCAGAATATAATCGGAACGCCAAAGGGATCTGCATTGGGATTTCCGTAAGGGACCATAATTGAGGGCCAGATATACCCTGCAAGCTTTAAAAAAACTGTAATAAAAGTAGCTGAAACTATTGATACAATCCCTGCCATTCTGGTAACTCTTTTTGAAGTTAGTGCAGCAAGAAGTGCCGGAGTTATTGCAACACCGTAAATAGTATATGCAAAATACGCATTTTCAAGCACACTCGACATCTGTGTTGCGAGAAGATACGCAAATATACCCACAAAAAGTATCATAACCTTCTGCAGAATAATCATTGACTTTTCATTTGTCTTATCTTTTTTATCCTGCGGCCTTAAAAAACGCTGGTAAATATCATGGATAAGAGTTGTTGTCGGAGAAAGCAGATAATTCATACCGGTCGATATAACAACCGCTGTTGCTGCCCCGAGAAGAAGAACACCTACAGGCAGAGGAACCATCTTTTTTGCAGCCTGAATTATTACAGATGCAGGGTCAATAGTTCCTGCCTGAATCTCTTTCCAAAAGTGTGCTGATGCATAAATTGCCATAACAATTACTACAAACTCAATAATCATTGTCCCTATTACCCATATACCAGCCGCTCTTTTGGCCTCTGCCGGATTGCGTGCGCTGTAAAACTTCTGGTACATACTCTGAACACCAAGAAGCAGAAGCAGGCCGGAAAGGCCGATTGCAGGAATTTTTAAATAGGGGTTACCTCCGAATGCCTGGCTGAACACCTGAAAATGAGACGCAGGCAGAATTGAATGGATAGTTGACCAGCTTCCTGCAGTCATCATAACAAAGGGTGTTGCAATAACAGTTGATGCCATTATTATTATTCCGTTGGGAAGATCTGTATTTGCAATAGCTATCATTCCTCCTATTGCAGTAAAAAGAGTAACAAAAGCAAATGCCATAAAAGTACCCTGATCTATGGGAATTGAACCGTCTGATATGGCATTAAGTATAAATCCGCCTGCTTTGAATTGATAACTTACGATTACTACAAAACTCACGAATATAGCAAATGCTCCCACAATTCTTGCAATGGGCCCGTACCTGACTTCAAGAATATCCCCTACTGTGTACTGGCCGAATGTACGAATCCGTGCAGCAAGAAAATATATAATTATAATACCAATCCAGGCACCTACAGGCTGCCACAAAGCACTCCAGCCCGCTTTTGCAGCAAATTCAGCACCAGCGATAAAGGTGCCGCTGCCAATCCATGTACAGATAAGAGTAAAAACCATCTTTGTCATGGATATTGACCTGCCTGCAACCATCATATCGTCCTGGGTCTTGACCTTGCGGGATTTAATAAAATTCATAACTGTCAGAACCGCAAGATAGATAAAAATAATAATAATGTACAGGTTCATACACTCCTCCACAGATTAGGGTTACATGTTTCTACTATTTGCCTTTAAAATTGTAAGTTGAATTACAGCTCAATCTCCACTCCTGCATCCAGCTCTATTGCTTTTTTCATAATAGCATCTGCAGCAGCAATATCCTGAACTGCATTACCGACAGATTTAAATAGAGTTATTTCCGTATCGGACACTCTGCCTTTTTTTATACCGGATGCAATTTCTCCTATTTCTCCGTATATTCTCTCAGGATAAAACACTCCTTCTGCTATAGGCTGAATCAAATCTCCCGCCTCTTTAAGACAGGCTTGCCTGCTGTCAACAATTACCTTTGATCTTACAATTGTTTCTGCAGGGATTTCACGCATATCAGGCTTGTAGGATCCCACCCCGTTAATGTGAACTCCCTCTGATATTTCATCATCGGAAAAAACAGGATTACGGGATGTTGTTGCAGTACAGATTACATTACAATTTTTCAGGTCTCTCCTGCTTTTTGAAGGGATTGTCTCTATCCCTGCCTTTTTCATTATATCATGCGCAAATTCTTCAGCTCTTTTGTTATCGGAATCAAATACATACACTCGTTTTATGGAGCGGACCGCACACACACCTTCAATCTGAGTTCTTCCCTGTACTCCGGCACCAATAACTGCAAGCGTGTCAGCATCTTTTTTCGCAAGCAGATCAGCAGCCAGCCCTGATGCAGCTCCTGTTCTCATTGCAGTCAGATACTCCCCGTCCATCACTGCAGCCGGTTTGCCAGTTTTTACATCAAACAGAGAAACAAGTGCATGAATTGCATTTAAACCGTGTTTTCTGTTTTCAGGATAAATATTGACGACTTTCTGCCCAAAATATTTTAATCCGTCAATATAAACAGGCATAAAAAGAGCTGTGCCTGAATGGCTTTCAATTTCCATGTGTGTTCTAAGAGGCACATTTGCCCTGCCTGATGACAGTGCAGTAAATCCTTCCTGTACCGCATCAATTGCATCTCTCATTGAAAATATACTGCTGATATCTTCTGCTGATAAAAACCGTATCTTTGTCATTTTTATCTCAGGATAAATCCGTGTTTTAATGAATCGTCAGGATTAATTACAAATTCATTTTTGCCTGTAATAAAAGCAGTGCCTTCCACTTCAGGAATAACTGCCTGATAAGGGCCGAAACTTGTTTCCGAATAGACTCTGCCTGTGAACTTCGTTCCGAGAATGCTCTCTATTACCATCGGCTTGTTAATTCCGATTTCTCCGCGGGCATAGTGCAGAGCCATTCTCGCGCTTACTCCCGTACCTGTGGGGCTTCTGTCAACTTCGCCTTCTGCAAAAATGCAGACATTTCTGGAATCAGCATCTCTGCTTACGGAAGGCCCTGTAAAGATTGTACCGTAGAGAAAGCTCAAATCTTTTTCAAAGGGATGAACAATTTCCCGTGCCTGCATTACAGCACGCTTTACTGCCATACCTTTTTCTATGAGATCTCTGTAGTATCCGGATTCCATTGAAAGGCCCAGATCCGCAGCGTGCACAAACGCATAAAAAGCTCCTCCGAATGCAATGTCATACCTGACTTTGCCCATTCCCGGGACATCAACTTCTTCATCAAGAGCAAGGACAAAAGATGGTACGTTTCTGAAAAACACACTGCTGACCTTTCCCTTTGACGCCCTTGCAAAGGAAGTTATAAGCCCTGCAGGGGAATCTATTTTTACCTCTGTTACAGGTTCAACAGGATTGACAATCCCTGTTTCTACTGCCGCCTTTGTTATTGCAATAATTGCATGGCCGCACATTGTGGAGTATCCCTCATTGTGCAGAAACATTATTCCGAAATCAGCATCTTGTGATACAGGCGCAGACAGAATGCAGCCGTACTGGTCTGCATGGCCTCTCGGTTCCCACATAAGCGCTGTACGCAGATAGTCAAAATTTTCCTTCATGAACCTTCGGCGTTCAAGAATAGTATCTCCCTCAATGGGAGGAAGCCCGCTGTAAATAATCCTGAGAGGCTCTCCGCATGTATGCATGTCAAGGGTTTTTATTTTTATCCAATTGTCAGGAGCCTGCCACTCACCTAATTTTCGGGACGCAGTATCCGAAGTAGCTTTCATTTGAAAAATCCTATTATTTTAATTTAAAAATTAGGTTTTTCCGAGAAAAAATTGCCAATTTTTCATCTCTATAAAACAAGTTTAACATTAATCAACTTTCTATTTGTCACATAATTAAATTAAGTAAACACAATAAATTCAAAATATTATCGAATATATTGCATATCCTCTTTTTCTGTCCGGCATCTGAAAATCTCCGACGCAAAAGGTCTCTTGGTGTGTCTTTCCCGCATGTTTTTAGCGGGAAACCAGGGGTGGGGGATATTTAAACCCTCTACCTCTCCCCCCATGGACACCTCCCGATCCTATCGGGACTGGTATGACAAAATTGATTCTTTTTCCTGCTGGCATCTGAAATCATAAATCCTTAATCAACATTCTCCTTATAATCTGACGCTATCTATCTTGTATAATAAAGAATCATTCTTTCAATCGCCTTTTGACAGACCTTGCAGAACTTCATGCCTTTATTGGATTTCATCAGGCAGTCCATACTCGGGCGATAAAGGCCTGTCGAAGAGTAGCCTGCACCTTCAAATGCACCGACTTTGCCATTAAGATATGAATATTTCTTCCTGATTTTATCCAATTGGGCTTTTTTTGCATCTATCTTTTTTTTGTATGAATCTTTTACTTCATCAATTTTTTTCTGGTCTGCTCCTGATTTCTTCATCTCGTTAATTTTATGTCTCATATCTTTATAAATATTTGACATATCTGCCGATAGTGTTTCTCTCTCTGTTTTTCCCCAGTCTGTAGGAATATCTATACCTTTGGAAAGATACTGCCTCCACTTCAATGTTTTCGGATTTAAAAGAGCAGTTATATTAGGTTCCTGGGGTTCAGTTCCCTTGGGGTAAAAATCCGTATATGCAACTTGTGATGAGTAATACTCGTCTGCAAGCCCTGCAAAAGCATGGCCGAATTCATGGATAAAAACATGATCGCTCAGTTTATTGTCAATTGTACTTATTGAGTAAAAATTGTAAATTCCGCCGCCTCCGTATCTGCTGCTGTTAACCATTATAATAAAGATATCATGAGGTACGGCAGATGCAACATCATTACATTTCCATAAATTCTCAGTCAGCAGATATCTTGGAGTATCAAAGGCGTTGAAACTGGCATCAAAAACACTGCTTTTATAGATATTCTTTGTCGGTTCATCAACTCCGCTCTCTTCAGAGGGGATAAAAACTCCGGTTATGTTGAATGACTTCCTGTAATTTTTATATGGCTCAATAGTAAAAAACAGGTCAGTATACTTTTTTACATCGCCTGCGAATTTTCCATACTCATTCAATGTATAACCTTCTGCAATTATAGCAATATCAACCTTTTTGTGCGGATCACCATTTGCAAGGGTTTTTACTATTTTTACATTTTCCGAAGGTTTCTCTTTTATTATATGGTAATCTCCCGGAACAATTTTTTTAACAAACAGAGGATAGTAAAAATAGTCTTTCCCTCTCTTCTCAATCACAAATCTCGCAGGGCTTTTAGGCCAGGGAATAAGAGCTGTTTCAAAATAGACTCTTTTATCTCCTTTTTTTGCAGGCTCTGTTGTTATGTATTCTCCAAAATATGAATTAAATCCCTTTGAATATATCATTTTATTTGTTGCTACATCATAAACTTTAATATAGTATTCACCGTTGTTGAATGTATCAATGCATGATTTTGGGTTCCCTGCCCACTCTCCCTGTTTGTAGATATGGTCAATTGAGATGCTCTCATGCTCAGCATTACCAAAATGGCAATAATCAATTCTCATTGTACTGTTTTCAAAAAAATCATCAAATACAAATTGCTGCTGTGCAGACGCAACGGAAGTACAGAGGATTAATAATAAAAACAACAAACGTTTAATTGACATTTCGAATCTCCTGTATTAAAAATTTTAGGTTCTTCCGAGAAAGAGTTGGTAATTTTTCATGTCTATACAACAAGTTTAAGATATTATAGAACATATTGAATATCTTTCTTTTCTATCAGGCATCTCTAAAATCTTCACCCCAACACTTCTTATGGGGTCATTCCCGCATGTTTTTAGCGGGAATCTAAGGGCGGGAGGTGGTACATCTAATCCTCCACACATCCCCCATGGATACCCGTTTTCACGGGTATGACAGAATCGAGAATTCTTTCTCCGGCATCTGAAAATCTCCGTCCGAAAATACAATGAACACTTCCAAATAGAACCCGGAAGAATCAAAATTTAAAGACTATTCGGCACACCACTTTTCCACATCTTCAATTGTCTTTGCAATGGGTTTGCCGAGAACCCTGTGCCCTTGTTCAGTTACAAGGACATCATCCTCAATCCTGATACCGCCGAAACCCCTGAACTCATTTACCTTGTCATAATTGATAAACTGGGTCAGCTTGTTCTCTTTCTGCCACTGATCTATCAATGCCGGAATAAAATATATACCAGGTTCTGCTGTGAGTACAAACCCGGGCTTTAAGGCCCTTCCGAGACGCAGAAATGCCAGGCCAAACTGTGAACTTCTTTCCAGCTCATCTCCATAGCCGATATACTGCTCTCCGAGATTTTCCATATCATGAACGTCAAGCCCCATCATGTGCCCCAGTCCGTGGGGGAAAAATAAAGCATGGGCTCCTGCAGCAACACTCTCGTCAGCATCTCCTTTCATCAAACCGATATCCTGCAGGCCCTGAGTAATAACTTTTGCAGCATGCAGGTGTACATCTTTGTAAAAAATACCGGGCTTAATCATATCAATTGCTTCCATTTGAGCATTAAGACAAACAGAATACACATCGCGCTGAACAGAAGTAAATCTGCCGCTTACAGGTAATGTTCTTGTAATATCACTCGCATAGTGAAGAGGAGATTCAGCGCCTGAATCAAGCACAACAATGTCTCCGTCTTTCATAATATTATTGTGATGATGGTTGTGCAGAGTTTCTCCGTGCACAGAATATATTACCGGGAACGAAATAAAACTTCCGTTTGCGGCGACTGTTCCCTCAACCATTCCACAGACCTTATACTCTTTTATACCGGGTTTAGTCAGCTTCATTGCAAGGCGGTACATTTCATAGCTTATATCAAGTGCTTTGACAATTTCCTGTACTTCCTCGTCTGCTTTGACATTTCTCTGCTCTGCAACGGCTTTAATAAACTCAGGAGACACATTTTTGTTTACTTCGTTTACCGGGATATTGATCAGGTTTGAAATGAAAATTATATTTTCAGCCCTGTACTGGGGAAGGAAATGAATCTTTCTGCCTGAAGAAGCCCACTCCTTCATCATTACATCAAGGTCGTACATTGTTTTTGTTTTGCTCACTCCTGCTTTTTCCGCTTTTTCAGAAACTTTTTCCTGAGGCCCCATCCAGATTATGTCATCAATTGTAAAATCATCGCCGAAAATAATTTCATCGCCGGAATCAAGATCAATAACTGCAGCAAAACCGGGATCGTCAATTCCCCAGTAGTAGAGAAATGTACTGTCCTGCCGGAAATGATAGGTATTATCCGCATAATTCATCGGGCTCTCTCCATTACCGGGGAAAAACAGGATGCCGGAATCAAGGGTACGTTTCAAAA
>JAGGVB010000101.1 GCA_021158245.1 bacterium
GCAAGATATTTTGCAGCAATTGCTCCGGCAGCAGCAGTGCGTATGTTTGTAAGATGGCCTTCGTCAAGCAGAATAGATTCCACCTGTCCTGTTTTCCGGTTGAAAAGAAGCATGAGTCCGTTGTTTAAGGAGGTTCCGGGTTCTTTACTGTTATAAAAGCCGGATGCTATTTTTATAACATAGAGATCATCTCCTATAATGTATCCGTATTTAATATGTACTTCTCCCGGCGGATCTTTAAACAGAAGCTCAGCCACAGGGGGAACTACTGCTCTTTTCTGAGAAAGTGCGGCAAAGCCCTTTTCAATGGCCGGAATAAGATCAATACCGGGGAGTATATTTTTAATCTGTTCAAGATTCAATATCTTCATAATTCACTCCTATTCATAATTTTATATCATTAAACAACATCTCTTAAAAATTCACTAATTCTTTTAAGAGCTGCCTGTAGGTAATTTTTTTCCGAACCTATTCCAAGCCGGATTCTATGATCCATTCCGAAGCTGTCTCCTGCCATAATAAAGGTACTCTTTTCCCTGCGGATCTGCTCGGAAAGTTCCGTTGAATTCATATCAAAATTATAATGCATAAAAACCATGCCTCCTGCTTCAGGAGGGATGAACCTGAAGAGCCCTTTGTGCGTGCCTGCCCATTCTGTTACAAGCGACAGATTTTCTCTGAGTATCTTACGATTGCGGTTCAGTATTTTTGTTCTTGTTTCAGGTACAAGACTTAGCGCTGCAATACGATCGCTCAAAATTCCAGGGGCAATTGTAGTGTAATCTTTTCTGGACCAGGCATCAGATATGAATTTTTCAGGCCCTGCAAGCCAGCCGATTCTGAGCCCGGGAAGAGAGTATGCTTTGGAGAGCCCTCCTGCAACAATGGCTTTTTCATACTTCCCGTAAAATGAGGGAGTATCTTTGCCTGACAGTTCGGCTCCTCTGTAGATTTCATCAGCATAGAGCCATGCGCCGGCATCTTCTGCTATGGATACAATTTCATCCATCTCTTTTTCCGAAAGCACTGCTCCCGTGGGGTTATTCGGGTTGCACACAGCAATCATTTTTGTTTTCGGAGTGATCAGCTTTTTCAGCTCTTCAAGATCCGGATGCCAGTTCAGGTCTTCCTTAAGATAAAAAGGTTTCACATTAATCTTAAATGCACGGGCAACTCCCCATATCTGCATATAATTCGGAAGCATAAGAACAAGTTCGTCACCCTCATTCAGAAGGCTCCATACTGAAATAAAGTTAGCTTCGATTGATCCGTTTGTAACAAGGATATTATCGCAGTCGGAACCGGGATACATGGCTGCTATTTTTTCGCGCAGTTCAATTGACCCGTTGGTCTGGCAGTATCCGAGGCGGAGAGAAAGCAGCTTTTCGATCTCATTTTTATTTAGCAGCTCTTCAAGAGTAAACGGATGGATGCCGGTTTCCGTTAAATTGTATTCAACAGTGTTTTCCCATAAAGACTGGGTACGTTCCAGATTAAAAATTTCAATCTCCATAATAAATTCCCCTTTTTTGAAATAAAGATGCGAAATTTAATCACTCTTTTGTAAAGGAGCATAAAATGGGGATCATGCTGTTTGTTACATGAGAATTTTAATGTTGAAAACAGAGAGTTAGAATTTTTGAAGAATTTTAATTTCATGATCCTAACCAAATTTTATGCTAACAATTTGATTAGGGTATGCAGATTGATCTGCAAGAAGCCGCTGTATTTTCCCGTTTTTCTTCCCTAATGTAAGAAAATACAACCAGCAGCAGGTGCTGTTCTGGTTTCCTCCTCATCAATAATAAATATTTTGAAAGGAAAAAGCAAGGGATTTTTTGAGTTGAAAGTTAAAAAGAGTTATAAAGTTGAAAGTTAAAAAGAGTTATAAAGTTGAAAGTTATAAAGTTATAAAGTGATAAAGTTGAAAGTTGTAAAGTTGAAAGCGCCCGCCTGCACTAATTGACATGGGGGAGACATCTCAAGACATCCCCTGCAGAGGAATAAACAGAAAAACAATGATGCTTTTAATTAAATATTGAAATTTTTCCGGTATGAACAGAAAAACCAGGCTGTTAAATTATTGACAAAACTGATGTTGACAATTTCAAAAATATCATTTATATTTAAGTCTGATTTCATTAAACATTAAACGAGGAATGTATGGCAACAACAAGTGAATTTCGAAACGGACTTGTAATAGAATTAGATGGAGGTTTATATACAACAGTTTATTTCCAGCATGTTAAACCGGGCAAAGGCGGGGCTTTTGTCCGCACTAAACTGAAAAATGTAAAAACAGGAAGAGTTATTGACAGAACATTTCGTTCAGGGGAAAAAATAGATATTGTTCGTCTTGAAAGGAAGAAAACACAATTTTTATACAATGACGGATCGCAGTTTGTTTTTATGGATACACATTCATTCGAACAAATTCTGGTTAATCCTGAAACTGTGGGAGATGCATCCAATTTCCTTATTGAAACAATGGAAGTGGAGCTGCTTATGCATGGCACGGAAGCGCTTGGTATTGATCTTCCGATATTTGTAGAATTAAAAATAGTGAAAACCGACCCCGGTGTCAGAGGCGATACTGCTTCCGGAGGATCAAAACCTGCGACTCTGGAATCAGGTGCTGTTATTCAGATACCTCTTTTTATTGAGGAGGGTGAGATAGTAAAAGTAGATACCCGCACAGGTGATTATGTAGAGCGGGTTAAAAATGCAGGCTGAACAGGGGAGGGAATACTAATGGATATCAAAAATATAAAAGAACTTGTTAAATTAGTTGAAAAGAGCGATATTCACGAACTTGATATTCAGGAAAAAGAGTTACAGATTCGTATTGTAAAAAATTCCGGTGCTGCCCAGGCAGTAAGCCAGATACAGCATATTCCGTCACCAGTGCAGCAGCCAGCTGCAATGATGAGTGGTTCAGGGCAAAGCATGCAGGCAAATAATGTTTCTGATGAAAATGTTTCTGACAAGAGGCCGGACAATATTATTGAAATTCCTTCTCCAATGGTAGGTACGTTTTACAGAACACCTGCACCTGATGCAGCTCCTTATGTTAAGGAGGGAGATACAATTTCATCTGGCCAGATATTATGTATTATAGAAGCTATGAAATTGATGAATGAGATTGAAGCGGAAATTTCCGGTAAAATCGTTAAAATACTGGTTGAGAACGGCGAACCGGTTGAATATAATCAGGCTCTGTTTTTAGTAGAAAAAAGTTAGGAAATTCTATTGCTGAAAAAAATACTGATTGCAAACAGAGGGGAAATAGCGCTTAGGATAATCCGGGCATGTAAAGAACTTGGTATAGCTTCTGTAGCTGTTTATTCGGACGCAGATAAAGATTCTCTTCATGTCCGTTTTGCAGATGAAGCTGTATGCATCGGGCCAGCTTCAGCGCAGAAGAGTTATCTTAACGTGCCCCGTATTATCAGCGCTGCGGAGATCACTAATTCAGATGCTGTTCATCCTGGTTATGGCTTTCTTGCTGAAAACAGTGAATTTGCTGACATCTGTGAACAATCTGATCTGGTGTTTATAGGGCCGTCATCTAAGATGATATCCAGCCTCGGTGATAAAATCTATGCTAAGAATGTTATGCAGAAAGCAGGAGTTCCTGTTATTCCCGGAAGCGAAGGCGGGGTAGATAATGTTGACAAAGCTTTATCTATGGCTAATGAAATTGGTTTTCCTGTGATTCTCAAGGCAACTGCCGGGGGCGGCGGAAAAGGGATGCGTATTGTAAGAGATAAATCCGAGCTTAATAAGGCTATGTCAATGGCTCAATCTGAAGCTCAGGCTGCTTTCGGCAATCCTGTTCTTTATATGGAGCGGTATTTTGAAAGTCCGCGGCATATTGAAGTACAGCTTCTCGGCGATGAACACGGCAATGTAATTGCTCTTGGTGAACGTGAGTGTTCGATCCAGAGAAAACATCAGAAACTGATTGAAGAGTCTCCTTCACCTGCAGTTGATTCCGCTCTCAGGAAACGAATGATAGATGCCGCAATTAAAGGTGCAAAAGCAGTGGGTTACAAGAGTGCGGGCACAGTTGAGTATCTTTTAGATGCAAAAAATAATTTTTATTTTATGGAGATGAACACACGTATTCAGGTTGAGCATCCTGTTACTGAGCAGGTTTACAATATTGATCTTATTAAAGAACAGATCCGTATGGCAGCAGGAGATTCTTTATCCGGAATGGATGTTTCACCGGAACCGACAGGGCATGCCATTGAATGCAGAATCAATACGGAAGACCCTTTTAATGATTTCAGGCCGTCGCCAGGCCTGATTACCAGTTTTCATGTTCCGGGCGGGCCGGGCATACGTGTTGATACACACGGGTATGCACACTACTCAGTTCCTCCATTTTACGATTCCCTTCTTGCAAAATTAATTGCATACGGGCATAACCGCGAAGAAGCCTTAACCAGAATGTCCAGGGCACTTGAAGAGTTTATTATTGAGGGCATTAACACAACCATACCCTTCCATGAGCAGGTCATTAAAGATAAAAACTTTTGTGACGGAAATTTTAACACTCATTTTCTTGAGCATTTTACCTTAAAACCAATAACAAAATAACAGGGGAACGTAGCATGAATATTCCAAAAGATTTAAAGTACACAAAAGAACATGAATGGGCACGTATAGAAGGTGATATTGCAACCATCGGGATTACGGAGTATGCTCAGGGTGAATTAGGCGATATAGTTTTTGTAGAACTCCCAGCAACAGGAGATAAAACAGTACAGTTTAAAGCATGTGCAAATATTGAAGCTGTTAAAGCTGTTACAGACCTTTATGCTCCTGTCTCAGGTGAAGTTACAGAATTAAATGAAGCACTTAATGATTCGCCTGAGCTTGTGAATAAGGATTCTTATGGAGAAGGGTGGATTCTAAAAATTAAAATTTCAGATGCATCAGAGATAGACAATCTGTTAAGCCCTGAAGCTTACGAAGAACTTATTCCGTAATAATGTAATTTGAATTTTATTAAATTTGACAGAGGAGAAGTCAATGCCGTTTATTCCTACAACCGAAGAGAATCGCAGGGAGATGCTAAAAACAATCGGCGTTTCAGACTTTGAGGAGCTGCTAAACTCAATTCCCGGGGAAATAAGGTTCAAAGGGGATTACAATTTACCTGAACCTCTTTCCGAATATGAAGTAACCAAACTGTTAAAAGAGATTTCTCAAAAAAATCTTCATAGCGGGAACAGTGTTTGCTTTTTAGGAGGCGGTGCATACGACCATTTTATTCCTGCAGCAGTAGGACACATAGTATCAAGGCCGGAATTCTATACTGCTTACACTCCTTATCAGGCGGAGGTCAGCCAGGGTACTCTTCAGGCAATTTATGAGTATCAGTCAATGATTTGTGAGCTTACAGGTATGGACGTAGCCAACGCTTCAATGTATGACGGAGCATCTGCATTCGCAGAAGCTGCACTTTTAAGCAGCAACCACACAAGACGAACCGATATTTTAATCTCTAAAAGCGTTCATCCTTATTATCGTAAAGTTGTTAAAACTTACTGCCATAGAAGCGGAATTAAATTAATAGAGATTGATCTGAAGGATGGAGTTACTGATCTTGAAAATCTCAAAAATGCAATGACAGAAAATTGTGCAGGTATTTTAATTCAGCATCCGAATTTTTTCGGATCCCTTGAATCTGTAAGGGAAATTGCTGAACTGGCACATAAAGCGGGTGCATTATTTACAGTGTCTGTTGATCCCATCTCCCTTGGAATTCTATCTCCTCCGGGAGATTATGGCGCGGACATTGTAACAGGAGAAGCGCAGGTTTTTGGAAATGCTATGGGTTTTGGAGGGCCTTATGTCGGGATTTTTGCAGCGACAAAAGCCCTGGTCCGAAAAATACCAGGCAGAATTGCCGGTATGACAGAAGATACCGAAGGCAGAAGAGGGTTTGTTCTTACACTGCAGACACGTGAGCAGCACATCAGAAGAGAGCGTGCAACGTCAAATATCTGTTCAAATGAGCAGCTCTGTGCACTTGCTGCAACTGTGTACATGACGCTTATGGGCAAGCAGGGTATACCTTCTGTTGCGGATATGAGCATGCAGAAGGCTCATTACATGTCTGAAACTCTTTTAAAAATAGATGGTGTAGAGCTTTTGTTCAGGCAGCCGTTTTTTAAAGAGTTCGCAGTTAAACTTCCTTTGCCTGCATCAGAAGTCATTGAAAAGATGAAGGATAAAAATATTTTTGCGGGAATTGATCTTTCCATTTTTGATTATAATATTGATAATGGATTATTAATTGCTGTTACTGAAAAACGTACAAAGCAGGAAATTGATGCTTATGCAGAGATTTTTTCCGGAATTGTAAGTATATAGATAATTGTAAGAAAAAAGCCTGCTTATTTCAGCAGGCTTTTTTATAAATTAAAAAAAGCAAAGCTTCTAAAATTATTTTCGCCCTAAGTACACCTTGAGCCGAAGAGGGGAAAGTCCTTGCTTTGAGTAATGTCAGGTATACAAAAAATCAAAGTGATATTTTTCCTTCAATGTCTATCAGGTCTATTACCTTGCTTTTTTTCTCAATGATTTTATCTTCAATTTTCCATGCATCTGCAAGAATTGCTTCTGCTTCATTAAGCAGAATTTTATTTGATGTGTATAATGTTGCCAGTTTACCGCCTTCTTCTACTTGATCCCCGATTTTTTTATGAAGAACAATGCCTGCTCCCGGGTCAATCCTGTCTGTAACTTTTATTCTGCCTGCACCTAAGTGCCCTGCTGCTATGCCTATTTTTAATGCGTCTTCTGCGCTAATAAAACCTTTACGCCCTGCTGTAATAACTCGTGCATATTTCGGTAATGCATAAGATTCCGGATCATCAACAAAGGAAACATCCCCGCCCTGGATAATAACCATCTCTCTGAAAAGTTCAAAACCTTTCCCGGATTCAAGAACTTTTAAAATCTGCTCTTTTCCCTGCTCAATGGATTTTGCCTTTTTGCCAAGCACAAGCATAAGCCCGCCGAGAGCTGTTGTTACCTCCATAACATCATCAGGGCCCTGGCCTTTTAAAGCAAGTATGGACTCTTTTGTCTCAAGCCAGTTCCCGACTGTAAAACCGAGAGGCTCGTTCATTTCTGTTAAAAGGGCAATTGTGTGCATTCCTGACATGTCCCCAAGCCGGACCAATGCTTCGGCAAGTTTTCTTGTCTTATCGTCAGATTTTAAAAAAGCTCCGCTTCCCATTTTTACATCAAGCACGAGGCCTTTTGCTCCTTCAGCCTTTTTTTTACTTATAATGGAAGCGCAGATAAGAGGAATTGAAGGTACTGTTGCGGTAACATCTCTTAATGCATACATCTTTTTATCTGCAGGAACGAGCTGTCCTGTCTGTCCTGTCATCGCAAAACCGATTTTTTTAATTTCATCTCTGAATTTATCTATAGTAAGATTAGTACGCAGGCCGGGAATTGCTTCTAACTTATCAAGAGTGCCTCCTGTGTGGCCAAGGCCCCGTCCTGACATCATAGGCACGGAAACTCCTGCTCCTGCAACAAGGGGGGCCAGAATAAGGGATATTTTATCGCCGACTCCTCCTGTTGAATGCTTGTCAACGAGAGGAGTACCAAGGCCTGAAAGATCTACTGTTTTTCCGGAATTTATCATTGCTCTGGTCAGCAGCATGACTTCCTCTTTGGTCATACCATTAAAATATACTGCCATTAAAAAAGCGCTCATCTGATAATCCGGTATACTGCCTTTTGTATACTTGTCAATCATCCATGAAATCTGGCCTTTGGTTAAAGGCTTTCCGTCTCTCTTTTGAGTAATTATACTCACAAAATCCATTATGCTTTTACCTTAGTTATCTTGTTTTTGAGTAGCTCCCGTAACAATCTCTATTCCACTGCTTGTGCCAATCCTGCCGGCTCCTGCTTCAATCATATCACAAAACTTTTTATATGTGCTTATTCCGCCTGAAGCTTTTACTTTAACCCCTGTACCTGAAGTACATTCTGCAAGGAGCCTTACATCCTCCACAGAAGCCCCGCCTGTGCTGAAACCTGTGGATGTTTTAACAAAATCAGCGCCTCCTTTAATAATAAGCTCACACGCATATTTCTTCTGATCTGTGTTTAAAAGGGAGGTTTCAATTATGATTTTTAACACTGCATCTCTTTCATGACATGCATCACTCAGTTTCCTGATTTCAAATTCAATAAGTGATTCTGCTCCTTGTTTAAGCTGTCCGATGTTTATAACAGCATCTATTTCACGTGCACCTTCATCAAGAGCCTGCAGTGCTTCAAATACCTTTGTCTCTGTTGTACCGGCACCAAAGGGAAAGCCTGTTACACTGCATAC
>JAGGVB010000102.1 GCA_021158245.1 bacterium
CGGTTCCAATATTCATATATATTGACAGGGGAGAAAAGCGAATACTCTTCGAACAGGATATCCGCGGCCCATTCCTGCTCAGCTTTGGGTTTGACGTTGAAGAATGAAAAAAATCTATGAAAAAGCTACTTGATCTTGAGGCCGATATACTTTGCGAGGGACACTTCGGCATTTATCGATCAGAAGGTAGTGTGGGAAAATATATCAAGAGTTATTTGCGAAGCTATTGGGTGAAAATTTCATATGAAGATATATTGTTTGTCTTATTTTTATGCGGGATATAGGGTACAGATTTTTTGCAGGGTATGATTTCTTAAATCGACGCCTAAACCGATATGTGATAAGTCATTTTTTCTATGGACTCCCTTTTCCATTTTGTTCCATTTCCACGAATTTTCAAAAAGCAAAGATGAATATCCCTCGAAACACTTGAGATTGGAAGTCGTCAAAGCAAAATACTTACCTGCACTGTTTAAAATTTCCGTTTCTCCCACATGGGCACCCAATTGACAAGGTACATCTCTGGATTGTGCAAACTCAGCGATTTCTTTGGATTTTAATAAACCACCGCATTTAGATATTTTTATATTTAGGATATCGCATGCACCACTGTTGATTAATTTTTTTGCATCAGATAAACTGCACATCGATTCATCAGCAATGACTGGTATTTTTGTGGTATCTCTAACCGCTTGTAAGCCTTCAATATCACCTTTGGCAACGGGTTGTTCGACTGCTGATATGTCAAATCTCTTCAACTTCTCAATAGTGGAAATAGCCTGTTGTCTTGTCCACCTTCCATTGGCCTCTATGCGAATTTCGATATCAATTCCGAATATAGACCTGATAAAGCTTAGCCTCTCGATAGTGTCGTTTTCGTCATCATTTAATAAAACCTTAAGAGAACCAAATTCGAGTTCCTTAAAATAGTGGTGGAGCTTTTGGATTACAGGAAAAGGCAGAAGAGGAACGGCAAGGGAATAAGGTGTCTCGTTTCTTATAATGGGACCCAGGAAGTGATGTGTTGGTATAGTGTGAAATTTTCCCAAGGCATCAAGTAACGCAATATCGATAGCCCCTAAAGCGGAATTATAAGCCAGTATATTATGATCGAAACATTTGTTTTCCAAGGCAGATAAAGTATTTTCAATATCTTCGATTGAATTTATTTCCTGACAAAATAGAATTTCTGAGAAGTGATTTTGAATCATTTGGCTGACAGTTGAACGGGTTTCTCCTGTGACATATAATCTTGGCGCACTTTCTCCATATCCTGAAATACCATTGTCGAATTGAAGTTGAACTACTATGGATTCAGCCTTCAATCTAAGAGTATGGGGGGAATGAAATCCAAACTTGAAAGGGGTATTGCATTCAAAAAGATTTATCCTTATTATTCTCATATTTAAAAATTACCTTGACCATTCAGCCTGTTCATTAACATCACTTCTCGATAACCCCAGCTCATTTAAAAAAACGTTTAAAATATCAGGTTCTTCTGTCTGCTCAAGGGACATTTTTTCAATTGCCTCTTCACGAGTCATCAAACCTTCACGGATCATAATGCTGTTTTTTATAGTTTCTTGGGTTAAACCGTACTTTTTGAATTTCAAATATTCTTTTATGGGAAAAAGCCTGCAGTCGAAGTGACTACCATGTGTATCTGTAGGTTGCTGCCAACCAAAGGCTTCGTTTAAAACTTTAGACATCTTACTTAAATCCCACGATACATAATCTGGCAATTGAATCATATTCATGGCGTAATTCCCTAATTCCTGGTGTTCTTTGGTACCAATTTGTGCCTGTCTTGGATCAGTTAGAGACATATAATTATGAACTATTTCCTCTTCAATAAATGGTTGAGATATCAGCTCTTCAAATAACTCTGAGCTTAGATTATTAAAAAAATACTGCATTGATGTGACTGAAATTCCTGGCTGGTATTCATATTTTTTTGACCACCCCCCTATGCCAAGAGGGGAAAACCCAAGTAACCTTTTCTGATTCCAGCAAAAACTTGCCATAAGGAGATAGCCCATGTTATTACAAACCGAACAGAACTCGCCATGCTCTCTCAAAAAATGAGAATATAATTTCTTTAGAAAAGCTTGCTCTGGTCTGATTGTTATTAAATCAATCTTTAATTTATCAACCAATTCCGTCATATTATTGATTCCATATTCAGTATCGTATCCATTATCGAAATGGATTCCCAATATCTTCAGGTCATATTCTTTCCGAAGATAATAAGCTACATAGCTACTGTCCTTGCCTCCGCTTAAGCCGACAATAGCATCGTATTTACCTTTGTCTCTATAAGAATGAACGATTTTATCCAGTTTATGTTTGAGTTCCTTTTCAGAGAAACTGTTTTCTTGTACTGGCAACATACAAAAATTGCAGACACCCTCCTCATTAAATTGGATGCCAGGGTAAGTAGCAGGAAGGATGCATTTTTTGCATCTAACAATGTTTTCATACATTTAAAACTCCTTAAAAAATATTTGTGTAAATTTATAGTATCCTTCAATTATTATCCAGGACCCTTCTTACCTCTTTTACCAAAGTGGGTAATTGCATCGGCTTACTTATAAACCCCGCGGCGCCGCAGTTTAATGTGTCTTGCGCCGTAACGCTTGCCGTATAGCCACTTGTGATAATA
>JAGGVB010000103.1 GCA_021158245.1 bacterium
CATTTTTCCCTTGCACATTGAATATTGTATAGATAACTTTATGGGGGAGTGAAGGGCTTTTTGTATATAAGTAAAATTGTGCCCATAAAAGAGAATCGCTGACATCGCGTAGTGCCGGGAATTCAGGAAAATCTGATTCTGTTGGTAGTCTTTTTTGTGTTTTAGTATAAAATCTGATATCGGTCGATACGAGATTTTTTGAAAAATACGATGGTACTGTAATGCTTTCTTTGATTAACAGGGGTTTCCTTGTGCTTATGTCAAGCATGTTGATTATAAGTTTGTAATTTCCGGGCTTCAATAGAAATGTGATTTGGTTTTTAGTATATGTAGTTTTTGAGTTTGTATCTTCAAATGAGGATGCGCTTATGGATTTCTGAAGAATATTATTTTTAACGATTTCATTTTTGTTGTTTTTTATAGCTATTGTTAATTCAAATTTAGCATAGAATAGAGTGTCTTGTTGGAAGAAAGAAAGAATATCATTTGGTATCATTGTATAAACAGTAACATAAGCTGTCGAATCAGAAGAAGGTGAGGTAAATACCGAATGCATAAAGGGCATGGTAAAAAGAGAAGTTGTCATATTTTTATAATTGTGCTGAAAGCACAAGAGAGAAGGGATGCGCGCTGATAATATAAGTGCAAATATAAGTGCCCGTTTCCAAATATGATTACTTTGTGTTTTATGCATGATTGGCCTCATCTGTTTAATAATTGGTACTGATTTAAGATACAATTTATTTACTGAATTTTCAAGTATCAGTTCCAATCAAAATAATTTATTAGTGGATGATATCCGGCCAGCAATTTCCGGAGAATGATTATCAGGTAATTCCAATAATTGCTTTAAGTATAACAAAAACAAGGTGATATGTTTTAATGAAAGCCATAATGATTGAGAATTCCGTGAAAGGGCATGAATATTGCATATTATCATAATCCGATAATCAGTTTTTAATAAACAGACGGGTAATTAATTTATGAGAAAAAGATATATCGTAATTTTACTGGTTCTTATAATGGCAGTTGCTTCTTATGCAGGAGATATTACACTTGCAGTACTGAATTTCGAGAATAACAGTATATTCAATCGTGCTGAATATGAACCTTTGACAAGAGGGCTTTCAGAGATTGTAAATACTACTCTGAGCGGTATTACGGGATTAAAACTAGTGGAAAGAAGACGGCTTAATTCCATATTTGATGAACTTAAACTTTCGCAGTCAGGAATGCTGTCAGGAGAGAATACTGTCAAAGTAGGCCAATTGACCGGAGCACAATACCTGGTTTTCGGAAGTTTTATAGTATCGACCAATAAAAAAATCAGAATTGATGCCCGTATAGTAAATGTGGAAACAGGGGTAACTGCAAGAGCGGAAGAAGTTACAGGGAAAAATAACAAGATTCTTCCACTTGCGGAAAAACTTTGCAAAAAAATAGTAAAGAATTTATCTGAAACATTTGGCAATATCAAGATGAAAAATTCCGGAAGAATGAAGAGTATCGATTTTTCATCGTTCCTGCATTTTTCGAGAGGTGTTGAGTTTCAGGAACTTGGGCAAACAGAAAAAGCTGTTGAAGAGTTTAAAAAAGCTGTAGAAATTGAACCGGATTTTTCTTTTGCAAAAGATAGATTGAATTATCTGACTGGAAATAAAAATCATTGATTCTATAAAATTTAGCCGGAAGTTTCCCGGAACTCGGAGGGAAAGATTTATGATAAAGAAAATATCGTTATTGTTGTTTTTTGCTGCTTTAATTTCAGGGTGTTCGACAAGCAGATATGAATTGGCTGAAAGATACACTGCTGACAGACAGTATGAAAAAGCAGTAAGAGAATATTTACAGTTGATAAATCCACATGTTAAAAATGGCAAAAGGTATATTTTTTACGATAAAGAGGTTGTTACACGTCTTGGTATTGTTTACTGGAATATGAAAAAATTTGATACGGCAGCAAAAATTTTCAACAGAGTCATTGAAAAGGATCCTTTTTACGGGAAAGCTCTTTTCTATCTCGGACTTTCCTATGAAAGCTTGGGAGATGAAGAGAAAGCGATTGCAGCTTACAAAAAATTTACCGGTATAGAAAGTAATGATCCATATAGAAAGGTTTTAGTTGCACGCCTTGATTGGCTTATAAAACTGAAAATTTCGAGAGAAGTACAAATGGCATTAAGTCAGGAAAGGGAACTGGCAAGAAAAAAAATGCCAAAAAATGTAATTGCTGTTATGTATTTTCTCAATTTGAGTGATGATCCTGAGTGGACGCCTTTACAAAGGGGTCTTGCGGAAATGATTGTTACTGACCTGTCTCAGGTTAAACAGCTGAAAGTTGTCGAAAGGCTTAGACTTTCCAAATTATTGGAAGAACTTCATCTTACTGCTTCTGCATTAGGGCAGGAAAAAAATGGCGTTAGGTTAAGCAGGCTGATGGGTGCAGGAACAATTATTAAGGGGAGCTATTTTGTTAAACCGGGGATGAAAATTAATTTTACTACAGGAATCTATGATAATTCAACAAAAAAAGAAGTGCCGGGAATTGAATATGAAGGAAGTATGTCGAGATTGTTCAGGATGGAAAAGGAGCTGGTACTTAGAATTGTTGACCATTTCGGAATAAAACTAACTCCCGTTGAAAGAGAAAAAATACTTAAAATTCCAACAGAGGATATGTTTGCATTTCTTAAATACTGCAATGGACTTGATGCGCTTGACAGAGGCGATGTTTCAACTGCACAAAGATATTTCAGCGAAGCTTACAGGCATGATCGTACATTTACCGAAGCGAAGGACAAGTTAATGGTCCCCGAAATATGGAATGCAGCCCATAACAGGAATGCTGTTCGTGTCTCAAATGAAGTTGCAAGCCTTATACGTACTAAGATCGGAGGAAAGTCGAAAATGGTATACAGGCCTTCTCCGAAACTTGTTAGTTCGTGGAACAGGCTTAGAACGATTGCAGGTTACCAGAATGTTCTGTTTCTGCCTGACAATGAATCAAGGAAGGCGATGCAGGAGGCTGAGACAAGGGGAGCCTCAATTTTTCCGGAAGATCTCGGTTCACCGCCGGCGCCTCCCGGAATAAAATAAGCTTAAAAAGTTTCAGGTTTAAACTAATGATATCGGAGAATTGTAATTATGCGTAGAGCAATTATTTTTATATCCTTTTTGATTCTATTTGCATTGCCTGTGAAAGCTCAGGATGTATCGAAGAATATTACTTTGAAGGCCCAATGGAATAACGGGCAGTGCAATGCAGTGTTCCGCAGAACAGGAAACGTATTTGTAAGCAACGGGAGCAATATAGATGTTTACAGGAATATGCAGACAACTGGCTATCAGAAGCTGTCATCATACTATATCGGAGAACCTGTTTACGATATATGGGTAAGGCATGACAGCGAATTAAGCACATATTATCTTATTTATGCTGCGTGCGGTTCAAAGGGAATAATAATTCTGCGATATAATGAAGCTTCAAAAACATTTGAGAAACTGTCAACCCTTGATACTCCAGGTTCTGCTTCTGCTGTTATGCAGCTTGGTAATGCACCTCATATCTATGTTGCAGACGGTAATGCGGGGTTGACTGTAGTAGATCTTGTTAATAAAAATTATCCTACTCACCCTGCTGTTCTTGGTTCTTATAATATCAGTGATTTTGCCCATGAGTTATGGGTTACAAATGATACTACGGTTTTTGTGGCGGCAGATAAAGCAGGCGTCGTGGCTTTTAAAACAAGTAAATCGAATATGGCCTATGAACCCCCTCAACTTCTCGATTCAATTCAGCTATCTACTGCTTATTCCGGTACAGTCCCTGCCCTTAGTGTTAAAGAAACAGGGAATATCTTATATGTAGCTGCCGGTATAGGCGGGCTTATGACAATAGATGCAAGCAATCCTGAAAATCTTTTGTATCTTGGTAATTTGAATGATACTGTTCCATATACGGTATACGATGTCTGGTTAAGCGGGAATTATGCATATCTTGCCATTGGCAGGGATGGCGTGTACGGCCCTGTTGATATAACTTCACCTTCGCAGCCGGTAGACCCTCCGTATTCTGCATTATTAACAGGAGGAGATGCATCAAGAATAGTCATGGCAAATGATACGGCTTTTGTCGCTGCAAAATACGGCGGCCATGTGCTTATAAATTTTAAACCTGAATTTGCACCACAGGTATTATC
>JAGGVB010000104.1 GCA_021158245.1 bacterium
ACCTGGTATGTAAAAAGGGCCGTAAAGAGATTGAATCATGAAAGAAAGTCCGGTCTTAATATCCTGGATGCAGGTTCAGGTTTCGGACAATATTCCTATTATCTTGCCAAAAAATTTAAAAATGCAAAGGTAACAGGTGTTGAACTCAAGCAGGATCTTGTAGATGACTGCCTTGAGTTTACAGCAAATGCAAAGATAAAAAATCTCTCTTTTATCAGAGGAGATTTGTTGAAATTTCAAACCGGTGAGAAGTTTGACCTGATCATATCGGTTGATGTCCTGGAGCATATTGAAGATGACAGAACCCTTATGCGCAGATTTTCAGATTTATTGAAACCGGGCGGAGTTTTGTTAATCTCAACTCCCTCTCTTTTACGAAGCCACGAACACGACGGCTCTTTTGTGGGAGAACATTTCAGAGAAGGATATTCAAGAGAGGACATAGAAGAGAAATTGAATGAAGCCGGCCTGAAGATAAAAGAATTTGAGTATTCCTATGGACTGTTCGGTGATATAAGCTGGCGTATGGGAATAAGAAATACAATGCAGCTTATGGCAAAAGGAGCAGCAGGACGCGCTGCAGGAGTGTTATATCTTGGTATTATTCTATTACCGGTTCTTTTATTTATGGTTCTGGACTTCAGCATTAAAAACAGGCAGGGCACAGGAATTGTTGTTACTGCGGTGAAATAATTTAAATACAGTTCATCTCATGAAAAATGTGTTATTTCTCTCATATTATTTTCCTCCGGCAGGCGGATCAGCTGTTCAAAGAATTCTGAAATTCGTAAAATACCTGCCTGAATTCGGGTGGATGCCTCACGTAATTTCTGCAGATCCTTCCAGGTTTGTGCTGAAGGATAATTCTCTTGCAGATGAAATTCCCCTGCACGTACAGGTTGATTATACATCGGCGCCTGATTTTTACAATATCTACTCTCTGTTCAAATCAGGATCAAAGAAAAAAGGTAATGCTGATCTTGCAGCTTTATCAGGTGATTCCGAGCACAGCTCTTTAATATCACGTGCTGCTCTTTTTATTAGGTCAAGTTTATTCATTCCTGATGCAAGAGTAGGGTGGCTCCCGTATGTTCTCAAAGCCGGTGCGGATGTTATCAAAAGTAAAAAGATTGATGTGATATTTGCCACGGCACCGCCTTTTACAACTCTTGCGGCAGGGGCTGTTCTGTCCAAAATATCCAATATCCCTTATGTGATCGATTACCGTGACCCCTGGACAGGAGCCTATTTTTATTTTAAACGGCCCTTCATATCTGCAAAGTTTGAAGAATTCCTTGAGAGGAAATGCCTTGCAAAAGCGGACAGAGTTATATCAATTAATCAGCGTATTGCGAATGGTATGAAGAAAGTATGCAGGGATGTTTCGGTACTTGATAAAAAAATAGTTGTAATCCCCAATGGATATGACCCTGAAGATTTTACAAAACCGGAGCCGGTAAAATCCGGAAAAATTTTTACAATTGTATATACGGGTACACAGCATGCAAGAATGAACAGCATTAAATTTATAAAAGCTGTTGAAGATGCAGCGGAATTATCTCCGGAATTTAAAAGAGATCTGCTTATAAAATTTATCGGACGCACTTCGGAAGATGTTACTGATATTTTAAGCCAATCTTCCGTAACGGAACAAATAGAGATAATCGGCCACATGGGGCACAGAGAGTGTTTAAACCACACTGCAGGTGCGGACCTTCTTCTTCTGTTGATTCCCGAGGGGACAGGCAATGAGCTTATTGTAACAGGCAAGGTTTTTGAATACCTCAAATCCGGAAGGCCGGTTTTATGCCTTGCAGAAAAAGGAGACGCTCCTGATATTATCCGAAAAGCAGGTGCGGGTATTTCCATTTCCCCTGATAACAGAGAGAGTATAAAGGATTTTCTGTTAAAGAGCTACGGCCTGTTAAAAAATGGAAAACCCATTATTAATACTGAGAGAGATTCTGCTTTTATAGAAACGTTTGACAGGAAGAAGGCAACAGAAAGATTGTCGGATGTGTTAAAAGAAGCCTTACCTTAAGAAGTACAGCTTACTTAAATCCGGGTTTATATGAAGATATTAATAATTGTAGCAAATTCTTATCGTCACGACAGCAGAGTGGCAGCAGAAGCAGGAGTGCTGCATGATGCAGGCCATCAGGTTAATGTGATAGACTGGGACAGGAGAGGGGTTTATCCTGAGCTGGAGATTCTTGACGGTATTGCTGTTAATACAATTCGTCCCTGGCGTGCCGGTAAAAAGGGAGGAGTATGGTCAATTCAGATAATTTCCTTCTATGTAAAGGCTGTGAAAATTATAAGTAAAATGAATTTTGATGCTCTGCACTGCAATGATTTGGATACACTATTTGTCGGCCTGATTGTGAAGTCAGGGAAAAGATGCTCTCTGATATACGATGCCCACGAGATATATCTTTCTCTTTTGAGCAGGGGAAGGGCAAAATTTGTCAAACCTCTGTTCAGCATAATTGAAAGATCAGGTGTTAAAAAAGTTGATAAACTTATTGTGGCGGATGAAACATATATTGATTATTTTAAAGATGCGGGATACAGGGATGCCCTGCCAATATCCAATTTCAAGGAATTAAGAAAAGAGAAATTTATTGCTCCCGAAAGGGAGATGTTTACATTATGTTATCTCGGAGTTTTAAGCAGATCACGTTTTTTAACTGAACTGATTGATGTTGTAAAAGACATAGACAGAGTCCGCCTTGTAATTGGAGGGGCAGGAGCCTTGAGTGCGGCAGTTAAAGAGGCATCGGATAATCTGGAAAACGTAGAATTTTTAGGCCTGATTCCTCAGGATGAAGTAATCCCGTTGACAGAGACTTGCCATTGCGTTGTATGTATGATAGATCCGTCTGATTATAACAACAGAATAGCTTCTGCCAACAAGCAGTTTGAAGCAATGGTTGCAGCAAGGCCTGTAATAACTACTTTGGGAACAAGAAGCGGTGAGATTACAAAAGAGACAAAAAGCGGCCTTGTTATAGGATATTCAAAGTATGAACTAAGAAAGGCAATTATAAAACTGAGGGATAATCCCGGCCTTATTAAAAAATTCGGTAAAAATGCATTAAATGCTGCAAAAGAAAAGTATAACTGGAATTTTGAAAAGGATAAATTGATCCGATTGTACGACAGCCTGTCAAATTAACCCGGCTGTTTTGTGCTGCAGAGAGGAGGAAGTATTATGGCAAAGAAAAAGAAGCATTCAAGGAAATCCGAACAAAAAATAGAGCCCGGTACTGCAAAAGAGAGTTTTTCATGCAAGGCAGTAAAAATATGGGGAAAATATCACGATTTACTATCAATACTTATGCTTGCTGTACTGCTTCTAATTTTTTACGCTCCGGTCATGTTCTCCAACAAGACACTTCTTCCGCCTGATACTGTAGCTTCAAAGAGCTTTCAGCCGTTTGTAAAAGAGGCATTCCACCAGGGTGTTTATCCCCTGTGGAATCCTTACATTTTTTCAGGTATGCCATCTTTTGCAAGCTTGTCCCGTGCGCCGTACATGGATGTTACAGGTGATGTAATAAACGGCATTATCTGGCTTTGTAAACTTGTATTACCCCTTACGGATTTTACCAGGCTTTTTCTCAACTATCTTCTTTTCGGCGGGCTTCTGTATTTTCTTTTGAGGAAAAAGGGCTTAGACCCGGTGCCTGCACTATTCTCTTCCGCCGCTCTTGTTTTTATGCCTCAGATAGTTGCTTACGCTGCTTTCGGCCATACTACAAAACTGGCAACAGCAGCTCTTATTCCTCTTGTATTTTTACTGGTTGATCAGTTATTAAAAAAACAGAACATCCTCTATTTTTCTTTGACCTCTTTGGCAGTGGGGCTGCAGCTTTTACGATTTCATGTTCAGATTAATTTTTATTCCGCATTACTTGCAGGCGCGTATTTTATTTTTTGGGCAATTATTTCCATAAAAGATAAGGAGAAGGCAGGGAGAATCCTGAAGGGAGCACTTCTACTCGGAGCAGCATTTTTTATGGGATTTGTTGTTTCTTCTGTGGTCAACCTTTCAGTCTGGGAGTATTCTCATTATTCTATCCGCGGAGGAGCAGGGGGCTTGAGTTACGGATATGCTACAAACTGGTCATTCCCCCCTTCTGAAATAATTACGTTTTTCAATCCGTCATTTATGGGATTCGGCGGAAGAGAAACTTACTGGGGCGCCATGCCTTTTACTGATTTTCCAATGTATTTTGGTTCAGTAATACTGCTTCTTGCAGGACTGGCTTATCTTATTAAGAAGGAAAGAATTACACTATTTTTTATGATTGTCGCAGTGATAGCGCTTTTTATTTCATTCGGAAAACACTTCCCGGTTTTATACGGCCCCATGTTCAAAATTTTTCCTTTCTTTAACAAGTTCAGAGCGCCGAAGATGATTCACATACTGATTCAGATATCCATGGCTGTTCTTGCAGGATTCGGATTGCAGGCTGTTCTGAATTTTGATGAAGACGAGAAGAGCAGGCGTTTCATTCTTGTCAAACGTTATCTCCTGATTTTTACAGGCATTACTGCGGCAATATTCCTTTTTCTTCTTGTAGGAAAGGGTACGTACATGCATTGGGCAGTAAAAGCAAGGGCCGGAGCGGATCAGGCATTTCATCTTGCTTTAACAGACGGATTTAAAGAGCTGGTTTATGTGCTTCTCGCCGCTCTTTTCATATTCCAGACAATCAGAAAGAAGATGAATAAAAATATTCTGCCGCTTCTTTTAATTGCAATTATAATTGTGGATTTCTGGATGATTGACCGCCGTTTTGTTGAGCATAGGCCTGCTGCAAGTGTTAAATCGTATTTTGAAGATACGGGTGAGGTAGCTTTTCTGAAAAAACAAACAGGTTTTTTCAGAATTCTGCCTGTGGCTGACAGAAGAACTCCCAACTGGTACATGTACCATTCAATTGAAAGTGCTTACGGGTATCAGGGTGCAAAGGTGAAGATTTATCAAAAGCTCATGGATAATTTTAAAATGCCTGACCAGTTTCTTATAAAATACCTGAAACAAGAAGGAGGAAGATATGTATGGAGAAAAGAGGCTGAAATTTCTTCTCAGGCCTTACATGCACACAGAACATTTCTGCAGCTTACAAATACAAAATACATTGTGACTCCTTACGGTATAGCTCCTTATAATATTCCGGATTCAACACTGCGTGTAGTGTACAGGCCAAAGCATCAGGGCATGGATGCTGTGCTTGAATTTACCAGGGCTCTGCCAAGAGTTTATTTCCCGAAAAAGATTATACCCGTAAAAGGTGATACAGTAATGCTGCAGTATATTGCAAGCAGCGGTTTTGATGCTGAAAAAATGGCAGTTATTGACGGAAAGCCTGAAATGCAGATTGAGCCGTCAGATTCGAATTATGCAGAAATTACAGAAAAAGGGATACAGAATATAAAGATAGACGCAAGAGCAGCAACGCCCTGCCTTATGGTTTTAAGCGAAGTTTATTATCCTGCGGGATGGAAAGCCTATGTTGACGGGGATCAGGTAAAAATAGAAAGGGTAAATTATGCGTTCAGAGGTGTCTATCTTAAACCGGGCAGACATCATGTGGAATTTATTTTTAAACCCGAAAGCTTCACAAGAGGATTATGGGCAAGCATTGTAAGTTTCGGATTGCTCATTGCAGGTGCTGTTTTCGGTTTTATTAAAGAGAAAAAAAGGAAGAGGGCATAGGAAAAGGGAGAATTATGAGGTCTGTATTACGCCGTTTCCCGGGCGGATTTAAAAGTATACTTTTCATCCTCGCAGTGGGCAGCGGGCTGATCCTCCATTTTTATACTCAAAACGTTATTGAGCGGTTGCGGGAGGAATCACGCGCTTTTGTTCTGTTCTATGCTAATATGTATGCAAGAGCCGCAGAGACAGAGAGCGTGGAGGATCTAAGTTTTATTTTTGACAAAATAATTTTAAAAACTCATTTCCCGCTTATCTATACTGATTTTGAAAATAATCCGCTCATGTGGAAAGGTATTGGCGTTAACCCCGAAGACCGTTCTGATGAAGCTACGGAAAAAGTTAAAAGTATAATTCACAGCCTTGGCAAGGAGTTTGAACCTGTTTTGGTACATTATAAAAATCTTGTTCTCGGTAAATTGTACTACGGAGATTCTCAGCTGATTAATCAGCTGCGGTTACTTCCCTATGTTGAAGGAGGAATAGTTGTAATTTTTATTGTTGTGGGTTTTATAGGATTTGCAAACATAAAGCGGAGTGAACAGAGGCATATCTGGGTGGGAATGGCAAAGGAGACAGCACATCAGCTTGGGACCCCTATATCTTCGTTAATGGGATGGCTTGAAGTTATAAAAGAAGAGAATGAGGATGGCGGAACCAGTGTAGTGCAGGAGATGGAGAAGGATGTCAGAAGGCTGCATCAGGTTGCAACAAGATTTTCTCAAATTGGTTCCAAACCGAATATCAAGCCAAATGACATTGCAGATATTGTAAAAGCTACTGTTGAATATCTGCGCCGCAGGCTGCCGCACCTTGGGAAGAATGTTGTTATTAACGAACATTATGAGGATGTACCAAAAGTGCTTGTTACTCCGGATCTTTTTCAATGGGCACTTGAAAATATGCTGAAAAACAGCCTTGATGCAATGGATAAGGATGATTGTATAATAGATGTGGTTCTCGGGAATCAAAAAAACAGGAAATCTGTTTTTATAGAAGTGAAAGATAACGGCAAAGGAATGGATTTAAGAAAGCGAAGGCATATTTTTAAACCCGGATTTTCAACAAAGAAGCGGGGATGGGGCCTTGGCCTGACTCTTGCTAAAAGGATTATTGAAGAGTATCACATGGGCAGGTTATACGTAAAAGAGTCAAGGCCGGGAGTAGGTACTGTGATGCGTATAGAACTAAGGGTATGATGTTAAAATCAGAAGTGATGATCGGTTTTTCACCGGCAATGGAGGTGATTAAGTGAAGAAAATATACATCCACGAATTACACCAATTAACACTAATTAAAAATAGTGATAGAATTTTCTCCCTGTCTATGCCTCCCCCTGTGATGTCGTTTCGAATAAGCTGTGGAGTAAATTCATGAATTTGCTCTGACTGAAAAATCTTTTTAGTGAACGGTGGATAGTGAATTGGCCGCTCACCGCTTACACCATTTTTCCCTTCAGCCCTTGGTTTCCCGCTAAAAGCATGCGGGAAAGACGGAAAGTGCGTAAAGTTATAAAGTTGCAGAGAACAGTCTCGACTGTTTTATGCATATCTCACAAATGTTCTTTTTTCGGATTTATTGTTAAAAAGCATTGAAAAATTCAGAAAAAAATTGTATTTTGTATTATAGTTATTTAAGAAGATATCAAAAAAATAATCGGTAGTAAATATGAATAAAAAAAATCATATCAACTATTGGCGTGAAAGTTCACGGCATGATTTGGAATCTGCTAAAAGCATGTTTGATTCGGCAAGATATGATTGGTGTTTGTTTGCAGGACATTTAGTTTTGGAAAAGATTCTAAAGGCTGTTTTTGTTGATAGAAATGATAATCAAATACCACCCAAGATACATAATCTAGTAAGGCTATCTGAATTATGTAAAATAGAATTGAGTGATAATCAGAAGTTCTATCTAGACAAAATAAATGATTTCAACATCGCAACTCGTTATCCTGATTATAAATTAGAATTTTATAAGAGATGTGATAAAAAATATACGGAAGAATATTTTGGTAAAATCAAGGAGTTTTACAAATGGTTCAACTCCCTTCTGAAATAGAGGAAACAATAAAAAAATATCTTAAATCATTAAAGCAGCATAATGTTCCCGTAAAAGAAGCTATACTATTCGGCAGTTATGCAAAAGGTAATTATCAGGAATGGAGTGATATTGATATTGCCTTGGTTTCTGAAATATTTGTTGGTGACAGGATTAATGATAAAGACAAGATTAGAAGTATTACTCTATCTGTTAGCAGTCAAATTGAAGTAATTCCCTTTTCACCTCAGGATTTTAATGATCAAGATCCGTTTGTGAAAGAAATATTGAAAACAGGTTTAAAAGTAGCTTGATTGGTGAATTGTTTACTGCATAATAAAATACGGCCATGAGGCTGTATAAACAGTACAATCGAGAGGGAGCCTGCAACCGAAGCGATATTAAGAATGGAGTTACAATTTTTAATGAATTGTTTTGATGTAAAAAGACTGCTTCATATTCCGCTTGTGCGGAATATGAAGCAATGACAGCAAAGCGTCAATTCTGTTTTTTCTTAAGTTCCTTATCAATTAAAGCAACAAAGTTTTCAATTTCTTCCTTACTGAATCCGATTTTCTGAGAAATGATTTTTCCGCTTTTATCAATGATAATATTTCTCGGAATAAATTTAGTGGCAAACAGAGAGTAAACAGATCGGTCGGTATCAGGTGCCATTGGAAATGAAACACCTTTTGCTTTTTTAAACTTTATAACTTGTTCCAAGGTGTTTTCTCTGCCTATGGAAATAAGAAAAAAGTTTCTGCTTTTAAATTTTTTCCAGATGTCTTGTTCCAGATACGGCATCTCGGTCTTGCACGGCCCACACCAGTCGGCAAAGAAATTTATCATAACTACCTTGCCTTTAAGCCCGGTCATTGAAACAGTATCCCCGTCAGTTGTTACTACTTTAAAAAATGGGGACTGCTGGCCAATGGTAGTGATTGTGGATTCTTTTTCTTCTTTGTTTTGTGCGGATAAAAATGAATTAAAAACAAGAAGAAGAAAAATAGCGGTTGTCAAAACAGGCTTTTTCATAGTACTGTCCTCAGTTATTAAAAGAATTAATCACGATTATAAATTTATATAATACAATAAAAGATTGCAAAGGATATTTTACTTTTATTTTTTTGCACTCTTTTCTATATTACAGGTACTTAAGACGCAGAGGCAAGAATGGTAGAAAGAATTATTTTAAAAATTGTCAGAAAAATGAGCTGTTCTGAAGATGATTTATCAAAAGATGACTGCAGGGCAAAGATAGGTATGCTTGAAGGTGGAACCAGTATAATAGTGAATTTCGGATTATTCATTCTAAAAGCTGCCCTGGGATTAATGATAGGTTCTCTCTCTCTTACTGCAGATGCGTTCCATACTCTTTCGGATGTACTTACTTCTCTCGTTATTTTTGTTGCTTTTAAAATTTCAAAAAAAGAACCGGATGAAAAACACCCGTTCGGACACGGAAGAATGGAATCAGTTGCTACTTTAATTGTAGCGGTACTGCTTATTGTTGCCGGAGTGGAGTTTTTTCAAATATCCCTTTCAAGAGTGTTGCACCCGAAAGCTGTTGAAGCATCGTGGATAATTATTTTGATTGTACTTGCAACTGTTGTTGTAAAGGAAATGCTTGCACGCTTTTCAAGAGAGCTCGGAAAAGCTGTTAATTCCGCAGCACTTGAGGCTGATTTCTGGCATCACAGAATGGATGCGATCTCTTCACTTTTTGTAATTGCTGCACTTGCAGGTCAGCGATTCGGCTTTGAGCGTCTGGACGGAATTGCAGGAATCTTCGTTTCCATACTTGTAGCCTATACCGGATGGGATATTGCAAAGAGAGGTATTGATGAGATATTGGGCACAAGGCCTGATCGTAATTTTGTTGCCAAAATTAAAGGGGCTGTAAAAGAATTTCCTGGTGTTTATGATATTCACGATATGGTAATTCATAAATACGGAACAAAAATAATCCTCTCTTTTCATGTTGAAATTCCGGATTCATTCACTTTTAAGGAAGCCCATAATATTGCTGACAGGGTTGAAAAAAGCATTAATAAAAAATTTAATACATTCTGTACAATCCATATTGATCCTGTTAATATAAATGACCCTGAATTGATACAGTACCGTGAAAATATATCAGAACTGATAAACGAAAGATACAAGGGGGAAATTACATTTCATGATTTACGTCTTGTGGGAGATGGTATTGTAAAGAATCTTTTGTTTGACATCCAGTGTGCTCCTGACATGGGGGCGAAAGATACGAGGAACGCTGTAAAGTATTTGGAATCAGGGTTGTACAGTAAATTTTCCGAATTAAATGACATAATAATTGAAATTGAGCCTGCATATGCTATGTAAAAAACGAGAAAATCGTAAAAAAAGAGCTTCAAAGATTTTTACAGGAGCTGTAATTCTCTTTTCCGGAATAATAATTTCTGCAATAGGAGGAGAATCAATCAGAGTCTCCAATACGTCAGGTATGGGGTGTACAGTATCTTTTAATATTCAGAGCCTTTCAGTAAAGGATGTTGATACCGGAAATATTAAGTTTAAGCAGATTGATTTTAAAGGTGGTTTATGGTTTGGCAATGCCGGAGAGCCCAAAATTCCGTGTGCTTCTTTTTTAATAGGAATTCCTGAATCTGGGAACGTGTCTGTAAAAGTAACTACAGGGGAATATGAAGACCATGATAATATTTCAATTATTCCCATACCTTTTGAACATGAGAAAAACGGATTTTCTGTAACTGAATTCAGGAAAGGTGCGGCATATAACAAGAATCAATCTTTTCCGGGCTATATTTACAAAACAGGTACTCCGGGTTTCATCAGAGAAAACCGTGTAGTTAAAATTACAATTTTTCCTGTTCAGTACAATCCTGTACAAAAGTCGGTAAGAATCTTCCACTCCATAAGAGTTGATGTTAACTGGCAGAAAGAAGTTGGTATTTCCGGAAAGAAGAACAGAAATAAAAATCCAATGAGCAAATTGCTTGTCAACTATGCGCAGGCAGGGAATTTTATAGTAAAGCGGAAAATTCCATCAATTAAAAAGATATCTTTTCCTGCAAAGGGGAAAAGATATAAAATACCGGTCAGCAGTACAGGAATGTATGTAATTTCAGGAACATTCTTAAAAGATAATAATATTGATATCAACTCAATTAACGTATCAACCATAAAAATATTCAATAACGGAGGCAGAGAGCTTCCAAGGCCTCTTTCTGCTGAAAGGCCGGACAGCCTGCAGCAGGTTCCGGTGCTTGTTACAGGTATTGACGACGGGACATTTGATGAAAACGATAAAATAATATTTTTCGCAAGAGGCACCTCAGGCACAGTGTATGATAAGCAAAAAAAGATATATACACATTATCTTAACAGGTACACAACTGAAAATATCTACTGGCTATGTTTTAATGACGGTAAAGAGGGCTTGCGCCTTAAGACAAAGCAGGTGAGCGGAGCAAGCAGTACGGTTTTGCCATATTTCCCTGACCACTATTTTTATGAACAGGACAGAATCCCTCTGTTCAGGGGCGGAATGTCATGGTACAATACAGAGTTGAGTTCAGTTTATCCTGCTCAGCACTACACTTTTTTTGCCCACAATCCCGCTGAATCCCTGCCTTTTGTTATCAGAATAAGGCTTAAGGGCGGGACTACAGACAATCACTATTTCAGCATAAAGCTTAACTGGAATGATATAAGTTCATTCGGATTGGGCAACACACAGGTTGTTGTTAAAAGTATTGAAAGAAGCGGCGGATTAAAATCAGGGGAAAATGATATATCAATTGAATATTCGGCAAGCGGAGAAGGGGCAAAAAGTTTTGTTGACTGGTACGAAGTTGACTATATGCGGGAAACAAAAGCTGAAAACGGATCGCTTGTATTTTATTCTCCGGAAGAAACCGGAAATTTTTCTTATAACCTGACAGGTTTTACAGATAAACCTATTGTTATGGATGTAACTGATCAGGGAGATGAATCCATAGTTGATGTTGTAAATTCTTCGGAGGGATGGACTTTTTCGGATGTTGTATCTGATTTGCCTCGTATGTATGCAGCGTACGATTTTTCATCATTTCTGGAGCCGGGTGCAATAATCAGTGCCGATCCTCCTGGACTTCGAAACACGGATAACAGTGCTGATATGATCATTATAACAGCCGGGGATTTTCTTCAGGAGGCAGAAGAAATAGCTGCTGTTCACAGAGATACTGATACTCTCGCTGTTTTTGTTACAACGATTGACAAAGTATATGATGAGTTCGGGTGGGGGCTTAAAGATCCTGTTGCAATACGTGATTTTGTAAAATATGCCTATTTAAACTGGCAGAAACAGCCGGTTTATCTCCTCTTGTTCGGAGGCGGGCATTTTGATTATCGTAATCTGCTTTCCGGTTCGCAGCCGAACAAAATACCGCCATTTGAATACGAAGGTTCAAGCCTTCAGCAGTCACGTGCTGCTGATGATTTTTACTGTTATATTTCAGGTGATGATGTGTATCCTGATATTGCTGTAGGAAGAATCCCTGCATGGAATACAGATGATGCGGAAGTTGTAACAGGGAAAATCATATCTTATATTAGAACCCCTCAATCAGGATTATGGAAGGGCCTTGTTACATTTCTCGGAGACGATGAAAAAGCTGCCACAGGGAAAGAGAACGAAACAACTCATATAATTGCCAGCGAGAATATCGCAGAAACAACAGTACCTGCAAGGTACAACAAAAAGAAGATATATTTAACAGAATATCCTGAAAGTTACACAACCCAGAGGCGGCTCCGCCCGAAAGCGAGAGAGGCTCTCCTTAATCAAATTAATCAGGGAACTGTATTGTTTAATTTTATCGGACACGGGAATAAAAGTGTGTGGACGCACGAATGGGTTTTTCACAGAGATATTGATATCCCCCTTCTTGAGAACGGAGAAAAACTTCCTTTGTTTTACGGAGCAACCTGTGCTTTTGCCCAATACGATGACCCGGAAGATAGATCATTTGCAGAAGCCCTGCTTACAGCTCAAAATAAGGGCGGGATAGCTTCAATCGGCGCTTCAAGATTCTGCAGCTCAGTACCGAACGAAGCTCTCGATAAATCTTTTATAAGCTTTCTTCTCCGTGATACATTAAGTTTCGGGTTATCTCTTCAGTTTGCCAAATCAGTAGTTTCATATTCAAGCAATAATGAACTTTACCATCTGCTTGGCGACCCTGCTATGAAACTTGCAGTACCGAGGTATAATGCAGAATTGATTTCCATGGAGCCGGATTCGTTTAAGGCCTTGAGTGTTGTCCATGTTAAGGGAAGAGTTGAGAAGGACAATACTTTATGGGATTCTTTTAACGGGAAAGTCAATATATGCGCTTTTGATTCAAAAAAAGATGTTACTTATACAACAATGTACAACACTCAAATAAAATATAAACTTGCAGGGAATCCTCTTTTCAGAGGTGAAGGAAAGATAAAAGATGGTATATTTAATGTTGATTTTGTTGTACCCAAGGATATCTCTTACGGGGGAAATGAAGGAAGAATCTATTTTTACTTCAGCGATAATGATGTTGACGGCAGCGGATACATGGATAATGTGGCTGTAGGGGGCAGTACCTTTCTGAATGATAAGAGAGGCCCTGATGTTCATATATTATTTAAGGGATACGAAAACTTCATGTCAGGAGATATGATAAATGAAAATCCGCAGTTAATCGCAGAGATAAACGATGATAAGAGCGGAGTAAACATTACAGGTGAGATAGGCCATAAGATTATTCTTACAATTGATAATGCCGAACAGAAAGATTTAACAGAGCTGTTCTCTTATGAAGAGGGGAGTTATCTGTCCGGGAAAATTATTTATACACTGAATGGCCTTAATGAAGGTATCCATTTACTGAAGATTAAAGCATGGGATAATGCAAATAACTCTTCTGAGATATCGGCAGATTGTAAAGTTGTTCCGGAAAACAATCTTTTTTTTGAAGATGTGCTTCCCTATCCCAATCCGTTTTTCAGTACAACTTCCATTACATTTAAACTGAATATTGAGGCGGATATTACCATTAAAATATTTACTGTTGACGGAAGAATGATAAGAAAAATAGATTCAATATGGGCGGCTCCGGGATTTAATATGGTTGAGTGGGACGGGCTTGACAGTGCAGGAAACCAGATTGCAAATGGAGTCTATCTGTACAAATTGGAAGCCAGGGCTCAGGCCCAGTCCGGTGAACTCAGCAAGAGTTACATCGGTAAGGTTATGAAAATGCGTTAAAGTTATAAAGTTTGTAAAGTTTATAAAGTTGAAAGTTATAAAGTATATAATGTGTGATGTAGGGGAATCGGGGAATAAGGAAATAAAATCGGTATGGGTGCTGTACAAAAAGTACAACCTAAAATTACAGATGTCATCGTGAGGGATTCCGCTTTGCGGAAGACCGAAGCGATCTCATGAGTGATGCGGGGAGCAATGATTAGAATCTAATTTAATGTGAGGAGATTGCTTCGCATTCCACTGGCGCGGAATGCTCGCAATGACAGGGAAATTATAAAGTTGAAAGTTATAAAGTATATAATGTGTGATGTAGGGGAATCGGGGAATAAGGGAATGAAATTCTTTTAAAACCCCGAAGGGGTGACATTATTGCAGGAGAATTTATGTATTCGGATATAGTCAGGGATCATTTTGCAAATCCCCGGAACATCGGTGAAATAGCCTCTCCTGATGCTGCGGGTTCTGCAAAAAACGAGGCAGACGGTGACAAGGTAGAGCTTCAGCTTAAAATAAAGAATAATATAATCAGCGATGTAAAAGTAAAAGTTATGGGATGTGTTGCTGCAATTGCAAGCTCCAGCATGCTCACTGAAATGATTAAAGGGATGAAGGTTGACGAGGCAAGAAATTTTTCCAGGGAAAAACTCGTAACAGCACTCGGAGGGCTTCCCGAGCATAAGATCAGATGTTCCCTTACATGCATAGATGCTCTGCAAAATGCTCTTGATTCTTTTTCGGACTGATAAAACCAAATGGAAAAAGATTTTTATTATACTATAAGAAAGAGTTCTGTTTGCGAAATCAAGATTAAAGGTTCTCGTTTTATAGGGCATGTATTTAAAGCAGAAACCAGAGAATCGGCAGAAACTCATCTTGAGCAAATCAGAAAGCAGCACCACAGTGCAACACATAACTGTTTTGCATACAGAGTAGGATCAGGAGACTCCTCAATTTTCAGATCAAGTGATGACGGAGAACCTTCCGGAACTGCAGGCAGGCCCATTTTAGAGGCTCTTGATTCAAAAGAGCTGACAAATGCAGTTTGTATTGTCACCCGTTATTACGGAGGGACAAAACTCGGCACAGGGGGCTTAATTCGTGCTTATGGAGGTTGTGCGGCTGAGGCACTTGATGCAGCAGGATTAGAGAAAAAAATTATATTTCACAGAGTATCTATTCAGTTCCCTTATGAGCTGACTGGCTCTGTTATGGGTGTGATTTCTCAAACAGAATGTAAGGTCAATGAAACGAAGTACGGATCCGATACGGAGATGATTCTTGATGTACGTGTTTCATTGATAGATCAATTTATAAAAAGAGTTAATGATGCATGTTCCGGGAAAGCTGCTGTTTCCCGTATGGAGGAGTAGATTATTAAACTGATTATTTTGATAATTGCATTTATTTCCTCAGCTTTTTTTTCCGGTACTGAAACTGCACTTATAAGTGTTAATAGAATAAAGCTGGAAATCTGGATAAAAAGAGGGGTTAAAGGCGCTGAACGAATTTACGGGTTTCTCGGCAATATTGAGGCATCCCTGATAACCACTCTCGTAGGTACAAATATAGCAGTAATAGCAGCTTCAACCCTTATGACATTTTATCTTAAAAAAGTACTGAGCGGGTTCTGGATTGCTGCAGTAAGTTCCGCAATACTTCTTCTGGTCGGCGAGATACTTCCCAAAACTTTTGCAAGGGACAGAGCAGCAAGCATTCTCCGATATACGATGTATCCCTTTATTTTTTTCAGGTGGCTTCTTTTCCCTCTGACAACTCTGATTAAATGGCTCTCGTCCGCTCTTTTAAAATCATTCACAGCAGAGAGAACAAAAAGAGAGACTATTCTGACAAGAACATATCTTGGAAAACTCGTACGAGAAGGGAGTAATGCAGGAGCGGTTAATGAGAGAGAGAGCAGTATTATTTCCAAATTTATTTCTTACGGCAACAAAGAGATAAGAAAGATTATGATACCGCGTACAGAAGTTGAAGCAGTACATATTGATGAGCCGATTAAAAATGTGATAGAAGTATTGGAAAATTCCGGATTTTCCCGTATCCCTGTAATTAAAGATCAGGTAGATGATATTGCGGGAATAATTACTGCAAAAGATGTGATTCTGAATAATCCTGAAAATATTGAAGATGTTTTACGTAAAGCTTATTTTGTGCCTGAGACAAGTACTATTATCGATACATTTCGTCAGATGCAGAACAACAAGGAGTCTATTGCAATTGTTGTTGATGAATACGGCGGAGTTGCAGGGCTTGTAACACTTGAAGATATTGTTGAAGAGTTTTTCGGAGAGATAAATGACGAGTACGATGAAGATGAAGTACTGTTTAGAAACATAACTCCTAATTCGGCAGAAGTAAAAGCAAAAATAGATATAAAAGATTTAAACGATA
>JAGGVB010000105.1 GCA_021158245.1 bacterium
AAATGAAAAAAAATGGAATTACGGTAAGAAAAGTATTTCAACTAATTGTTTTAACAGGGACATTATGCTCTTGGGGAAAGACGGCTTCTATTCATATTCAAAGGGATGTCATGATCCCAATGAGAGATGGAGTTAAGCTTGCGGCCAATATAACACTTCCCAATAAAAGAGGGAACTTCCCTGTGATTTTAGTTAGAACACCCTATGGTAAAGACAGCGATGAAGATGATTGGGGTACGTATTGGGCAGAAAACGGTTTTGGTTTTGTTATTATGGATTGCAGGGGAACTGGTAATTCGGAAGGAGAATGGTATCCAGGAATAAATGAAAAAACAGACGGTATTTATACACGGTCATGGATTCTTCGACAGAAGTGGTGCAATGGTAACATTGGAACTACCGGCGGGTCTTACCTTGGATTTACACAATTTGTTTCCTCAACAGAATCGACTGAGTCTTTAAAAGCCATGTTTCCAATAATACCACTAATAGATTGGTTTAATGGCGGTACATACATTAATGGCGCATTAAGCCTTGGTACTGCAATGGGATGGGGATTGAGCATGGCAAGACCCAGTGAAGGCGAAGATGCTTTGATTGACGAGGATAAATGGGATTGGGAAAAGGCATTCAGAAAATTACCACTCATTGATTTTGATAAAAATATTGGGATTAAATTACCCTGGATGCGCGACTGGGTGAAGCATCCGAGTTACTCTGATTACTGGCATGGAATCAGTCTGGCGGACGTAGAAAAGAAATGTAAAATCCCTTTGGTTACGGTCAGCGGCTGGTATGATGTTTTTCTGAATCAGGTGCTTAAATATCACTCTGACGCGATAAATAAAGGCAAAAAGAACCAGTATTTAATAGTTGGTCCATGGGGACACGGGCCGAATTACAGTGCAGGAGAGAGAAAATTTGGCGAGAATAGTAAACTCGATCTTGAGGCGCTTCAGTTGAAATGGTTCAACCATTGGTTGAAAGGCGAAAAAGTAAATTTAGGATTGCCACCAGTAAAAATATATGTGATGGGCAAAAATTACTGGCGTAATGAAAACGAATTTCCATTGAAACGAACGAAATATGTAAACTATTATTTAAACAGCAACAGAGACGCAAATTCATTGAGCGGTGACGGAACACTCTCACAGCAAATTCCATCTGAAGAATCATCAGATACATTTGTCTATGATCCGGAAAATCCAGTTCCTACAAAAGGCGGCTCAATCCTGTTTTATGAATACGGGGCTTTTGATCAGAAGAAAATTGAAGGAAGGGATGACATTCTTGTTTTTACAAGTGAGAGTATGAAAGAGGAGTTGGAAATAACCGGCTGGGTGAAGATGATAATATATGCAGCAACGGATTCCAAAGACACCGACTGGACGGCAAAATTAGTGGATGTTTATCCTGACGGCAGAGCATTTAATTTATGTGATGGCATTATCAGAGCCAGGTATCGCAAAAATCTATTTAAACCTGAACTCATTACTCCCAATAGAATTTACAAGTATGAAATTGACCTGTGGGCCACGAGTAATGTGTTTCTGCCAGGGCATAAAATTAGAGTTGAAATCTCCAGCTCAAATTTTCCCCGATTTGACAGAAATCCGAATACTGGAAATAAATTCGGTATGGATGATAAGATGAAGACTGCCAGACAGACTGTCTATCATGGTGCAGAATATCCGTCTCACATTATTTTGCCTGTCATTCCAAATGATAAGTAGTGCAACAGGTGCTTTTTGAAAGATAATTGAAATATGATATTTTTGCAGATATAAATGGGGGTTTGATTGAAACAATAAAATGCCTATTAATAAAGGAATATGCATACAATTAGAGGTGAACACAAATTTTTCTAGAAAAATTAAGAAAACAGGCGCTCCTTTTTAGCTGGTTGCGTTTCTCGGCGAGGGACATTGAATAGATAAGCCATTCTAAAATCAACTTGCCCAACTGATTGTTTGGTTTGTAAGTTACTTTTTTGATCATTTTAAGTAAAAGTGAATTTTTATAACATATTTTATGGAACTGCAAAATTAAAAAGAGAGGTAAAAAAATGAAAACATTAAAATTATTAGTTTTATTAATCAGTGTTTTGGTTTTAACCATATTAATCCAGTGCAGTGGAAGAAAAGGGGGAATATCTGCAAAAAAAATACATTACGAGCCAAATTGGACATCACTTTCCCAATGGGAAATACCAGAGTGGTTTGATGATGCTGTACTTGGGATATACATGCACTGGGGAGTTTACTCGGTGCCGGGTTTTGTTTTTACTGATCCAAGCGAACGAATAGATAGCGGCTTATGGTACGGAGCCCAGATGTATAACACGAACAATGTGTATGGTGTGTACAAGTATCATTTAAAAACCTATGGTGATCCGAGCAAGTTTGGGTATAAGGATTTTGTTCCGATGTTCAAGGCTGAAAAATGGGACCCGGACCGCTGGGCTTCGCTGTTCAAAAGTATTGGAACAGACTTCGTCGGGCTCGCTGCCGAGCACGGTGACGGCTTCTGTTTGTGGGATACTAAGTATGATAAATATAATGCAGCGAATATGGGGCCTAAAAGAGATTTAATGGGGGAGCTTTTTCAATCCGCAAGAAGACATGGTATGAAGACCGTAGCAACATTTCATAAGGGCACAGGATCAATATATGACGAATATGGCAGGAAGTACTGCCCGGCGGGAGTGGATGTCAACAATGATGATTATAAAGATCTTTACGGTCCTACTACTGCCGAAGAACTTTACAATAAACTGATAGAAGTTGTTGATAAATACCAGCCTGATCAGATGTGGTTTGAGGCAGGAGCCCCGGATAATTACGGGAAAGACAATTACAAAAAATTTATGGCATATTATTTTAACATGGCAGTGAAAAGAAACAGGGAAGCTATAGTAACTCAGAAGTCCGGAAGTCTTCCTCTCTCCTGTTCTGTTTTAGATGTTGAAGGTGGAATTTTCCCGGGCGGCAAATGGGAATGGGCAGGTATGACAGAACCGCAGAAACAACGCTGGCAGAAAGATGTTCCCATTGGAAATTTCTGGGCATATGCCAAAGGTGTCGGATGCCGGCCTGTAAACATGCTTGTAGATGGTATTGTGGACAGAATAAGCAAAAACGGCGTAACGCTTCTTGATGTTGCTCCTAAAGCTGACGGTACGCTTCCTGAAGCTCAAATTGCAGGGCTGAAAAAATTAGGTGAGTGGATGAAAATAAATAGGGAAGCCCTATATGCTGCAAAACCTGCGTCGTTCGTTAAAGGAGGGACTGATAACTGGCAGGCAGGAACAATACGTTTTACACAGAAAAGTGTTTTTCTATATGCAATTGAACTGGGGAATATTTGGCCTACAAAATTGGGCTTTGCAGATTATAGAAAGAGTAAGCGGCCAAAAGTACCATATAAGATTCCGGGTGTTAAACCGATACAAGGCTCAGCGATCAGGATGCTTGGAAGCAGTAAAAGCCTGCCATGGCATCAGGAAGGCAGTGACCTGATAATTGAAGAATTGCCAGATCAGCTGCCCTGTGATTATGCATGGAGCTTTAAGATTAAAGTTCTGGATGCAGTAAAGTGATTTAAACATCTATCAAAAGAAGGGATCAAAATGAAGAAATATTTTATTTTTGCCCTGACATTATGTCTTTTTACTGTTTGTGTCAATAAGGATGAACACAGCAATAAACTTTCGGTAAAATCACTTGCTGCTTTATCCTATAAAGATGCAGCAGTTGCTCTTCCTTCGCCTGCATCAGTTCATTTGGATAAAGGTGGCCGTTTCTATAAGCGGTTCCATGGCAATGTCAAATATGTGATTTATCAGCATGATTATTACGGCAGAGAGATGCTCCGGGCTTACTCAGTTCGTCACTACTCACCAGGAAAACTCCTTGAGCTGGTTTGGGATCGTGAGTATGGGGGAAAATGGCTGGATTCTGCAACCAGGACAGCAGTAAATACCGGAAACAAGGAACTGCTGGCAATGGTTGATAACTTTGCAGACTCTTTGCGTCAGTTGCAGCAGCCAGATGGATATATGGGAATTGAACTGCCAAATGATCGAGTTCTGAATGGATGGGAGAAAGATTGGGACATCTGGAACCAGTTTTATGCAATTTTGGGATTGCTTACACATTATGAGCTGCGCAATGATCAGGCTTCACTGGATGCAGCCTTTCGTGCGGGTATATGGATTATAAAGACGTATGGCCCTGTCAGAGATAAAAACAGCCCGTTTCTACGCGGTGAAGCTGTAGGCGGATTTACAAAAGTTGTGGTTATAGGCCAACTGGTACGACTGTATCAACATACAGGGGATATTGGTTTTTTGGAATTTGTCAGGCAAGTGATCGATAACTATCCTCCTGTTAAACAGATGTTGTCAAGCAGTGAACCTTCCCTTGTTCATCCGTATATGTTAAGTGCAGTTTTAGGCGGCATAGTTAAATTTGCAGAAGCTGCAGGAGATTACAAAATTCTGGCAAAAGTGGAACGTATTTGGGAAGGACTTGTCAGCACTCATCTATTCCCAACAGGATCCCTTGGAGAATCTGAGGATCTGGATGATGAACCAATTGAAGATGTGCCGGACGGGCAGCTGCAGGAAACTTGTGCAACTACAGAGTGGATATTTCTAACCCAGGATCTATATGAAGCAACAGGACGGGCAAGGTATGCTGAAGCGCTGGAACTTACTGTTTATAATGCATTGCTGGCTGCTCAATCTGCTGACGGAATGAAGTGGTGTTACTGGACACCTTTGCGCTATTCAAAACATTGGTTTCATGGGCCCACGAGATGCTGTTTCTGGTCAGGACCTCGCGGTATTTCAAGATTACCCCAGCTCATTTATGCCCTGAAGGGAGATACTGTTTACGTCAACTTTTTTGAAACAAGCCATGCATTTCTAAATACTGACAGTGGAGAAGTATCAATTATACAAAATAGCCAATACCCCGGAACAGGGGAAAGTAGTGTGATTTTAAAAACGCAGCCGGATTGGAAAGGGATGATACAAATCAGAATACCAAGCTGGGCAAAGAATTTTAAGATCAAACTTAACGGGCGTCCTGTACCGGGCAACAAGAGCAGGACAGGGTATTTTGAAGTTGATCTTCATGGTTCAAAAGATTACCAGATTGAAATTAATTTTGATATTCCGTTCTGGCTTGAGAAGTTTGCGGGGGGAGGATGTGTGATGCGCCGCGGCCCGGAGATAATGTCGGTTGATGTGCGTGATAACATTGATACGTGGTTGGGCCAGGATGACTTAATTTCCATTCCGGAGGGTGTTGCACTTCTACCAATTGATCCCAAACATCGATATCAGTGGGCCGGGCCTGTAAATTCAAGTGTCCATCGAAGAAAGTATTGTGTACGGCTCGATGATAAGAGGACCAGTGAACCCCGTAATGTTATACTGACGCCCTATGCTGATGCAGGCAATGAAGGAGCCGCGTTCCGCACTGTGTTTCCATTAACAAAAGATGAATAGTATCCGGCTAATAAGGGCAGTCAGGAATATTATTTTAAAAGGAATCGAAGTATGAAAAAAATATGGTTAAGTTTGTTGCTTTTTTATCTTTTTAGCAGTATAGTCCTTGGTTCTGAAGTGAAAATGAAACTTGAAAATCACTATCTCAATCTGCCGGTATCATATAATGAAGTAGATCATACCAGTATTGAAATTCTTATTGACGGAAAAGCTGAAATTTACCTGGACCTATTCCTTACTGACGGTGAACCGGATTTCTGGGTATTTTTGGATGTGTCTGCATTCAAAAGCAAAACCGCTGTGATCAGAGCTGACCGTGATGACAAGTCCGCTGCCCTGAAGAAGATTTACCAATCCGATAAGCGAGCGTACCTCAACAATCTTTATAAAGAAAAGCACCGTCCCCAGCTCCATTTTTCCACTATTCGGGGCTGGATAAATGATCCCAATGGTCTTGTTTATTACAACGGGGAGTACCACCTCTTTTTTCAGCATTATCCCTTCGGTTACTTTTGGGGACAGCCAAATTGGGGGCATGCAGTTAGTACGGATCTTGTCCATTGGAAACAACTAACTGACGCTATTTACAGGCATCAGCTGGGGGGTATATTTTCCGGCAGTGCTGTGATTGATTATAAGAATACATCAGGTTTTAAGACCGATGAAAATGATAATGATGTAATGGTTGCTATATATGCAACAACGCGGATGATAAACGGACGTGAAGCAGCTACTCAGAATATTGCCTATTCAAGTGACAGGGGACGCACCTTTACTGATTATGAGCATAATCCTGTTATAGGAGACCGCTTCCACGAACTGGGAACAGACAACGCACGGGATCCGAAAGTATTCTGGTATGAGCCAACGAAAAAATGGATAATGATCGTTTTTGAAAGAATTGGTAATTCCATTTACACTTCAGACGATCTTAAAAAGTGGGAGTTTCAAAGCCACATTCAGACTTTCTGGGAGTGTCCCGAACTATTTGAGCTGCCAGTTGACAGATATCCGGAAAACACCAAATGGGTTATGTATGATGTTTCAGGTGATTATGTTATAGGAGATTTCGATGGAAAGAAGTTTACTCCGGAATACGGACGTTTCAATTATATCCAGGGTAAATTCTTTGCTGCCCAGACCTTTAATAATGTACCCAAGCAGGACGGCCGCAGAATTCAGGTTGGGTACTGTGAAATACCGGGATGGGTAGATATCCCTGAATCGAAACCACCTTTTAACGGCCTAATGAGTTTCCCTACGGAGTTGACACTCAGGAGTACTGCAAACGGTATAAGGATGTTCAATGAGCCAGTGGAGGAGATAGAAAAACTTCACAAAAAAGCTCATAAATGGTACAATCTTTCCATGGCACAGGCCAATGAAAAACTCAAAGGTATCGATGCCCAATTGCTGCATGTCAAATGTGAAATAGAAAATATCAACGCTATTGCATACAGCATCATTTTTGATGATGATGTTCTCTACTATACCTTGAAACCAAATTATTTTTACTACAATGAGAATGCTGAAGAAGCTGAATCATTCCGGATCAAGTATCTTCCGGAATTAGGCAGCAATATCATGTTTTATGAATTCATTGTGGACCGTACCAGTCTGGAGGTTTTCGTGGACCACGGGCGCTTCACTATGGTCTTACCAAGAATTCTTAATCCAAAAAAGTTGGGTATGCATTTTGGCGCAGGTGACGGTGGACAGCCTATTAATGATATCAAGATCAACAAACTTGAAGTCTATGAAATGAAATCGATTTGGAAGTAAAAGAGGACTCATAAATGTACATGAACAAATTATTTATTAAATTAATGATTTTTATACTGATTTTATTTTCGTCTCTTTCTGCTCAGACTATCATCTATCCCGTTAACTGTCAGAACCTGACGCTTTTAGCTGCCAGAGAAGTGAGAAGGTACATCTATCTCCGGACCGGGCACCTGCTTTCTGTGCACTCGGCAATAGAAATTCCTCAGACTGGTGACGTAATACTAATCGCAGACGATGCGGATACTTTAGTAGATCAGGTGATCCAAATTGATACCCCTGCAGGCGGTTTCGTCATTAAGTCCAAAACCAGGAATGGCCGTACCGTCCTGGTGATCAGCGGTGATGAGGCTGTAAGCACATTGTATGGTGCCTACCGGTTTGCTGAGAAGCTGGGCTGCCGTTTTTATCTGCATGGTGATGTGATCCCGGATGTCAGGATTCCTTTAAACATACAAGGATACGATGAAAAGGGGCAGCCGCTCACAAGAAACGGCCGTCAATTCACTATCCGTGGTATACAGCCTTTTCAGAATTTTCCCCCTGGTGCGGTCATGTGGGGGAAAGATGACTGGAAAATGTATGTGGCCCAACTGCCTAAAATGGGGATGAATTTTGTCGGCCTTCATACCTATATGTACGATACCGAAGATGATCATGTGGGGGACTATGGCCCTACTTTGAACATCTGGCTGGGTCATGAGGGCGATCTAAACCCCGATGGAACCGTGAATTTCGCTTTTGATGCTACGTTCTTTCACACTCATCAGGGAATTATAGGTTGGGGAAAAATCAATACCAGCGATCTTGTAGGTGGGACCAGTCAGCTTTTTCCTACTGATGGTTATCCATCTGAAATAATCGGAGAAACATATCACCACAACCAGGCCGGATATACCTCTTCATTTAACAAGGCTGCGGATTTGTTCCATGATGTATTTAACCTGGCTAATGACTTGGGTGTAAAGACCGCAACAGGTGTGGAAATTCCTGTCGGCAGAGACGGAGAATCAGGGGAAAAACCTATGGTCCGCGGTATCCCTGAAGCGCTGCAGGATCGGTTGAGAAATACATATGGGCTGGATCCTCTTTCTAAAGAGGCAACTGCGGCACTTTTCAAAGGTATGTACAAGTGGTTGATAAACAATGATATCCCTGTAGATTATTTCTGGTTATGGACAACGGAAATATGGATGCCATGGGGGGGAGCATCTCTGGATAGTGTCAGAGTAGCAACTGCTAAAGCGAGTATCCGGATAGCAGTGAAGGTCTATAATGAAATGTCCCGTAAACCGTTCAACCAGTTTGCTACAGGTGGATGGGTCCTGGGTGCCCAGGGTGATCCGGATGTTTTTGGAGATGTGCTGCCAGATCTGAATGCAGCGTACTCATACATGAATCCGCCCTACGATGAAAATGGAAGGCATATGGCGACTCATGATTGGATAAATGCTATTCCTGCAGAACGTGTTAAATGGCCCTTCACCTGGATGGAGTATGACTACGCTCTGGAACAGCCTTCATTTCATATGTATCGGGTTTTTGAAGATGCCTGGAATGCTTATGAACAAAAGGCAGACGGTCTAATCGGTGAATTTTGGCGTACTAAAATGATATCACCCATGTTTGCTGCTTTTAAGGATGCCACATGGGATTATTCATTGACCTATAAAACAATCAAACATGACATACCTTCGGATCGTGCAGGCAGGTATGCAAAAATTGATACTATTTATCTTGACTGGGCTGTTCACGAATTCGGCCCCGGACCTGCTGCTACAAAAATTGCTGGATATTTTGCTGAGTTTGAAAAAAGGGACAAAAAAAGATTTCATAATGTTATGGATTTTATTGAAGGTGCGGACGATATCTACTCGCAGGGATATATTACCGGAGGAGACTGGGGAAGTAAGCATATATGGGGGCTGTGGGAGGAAGAGCAGCCAGATCTTCGATGGATTGATAACTGGGGGAAGCTGCGGGATCAGGTTAAAGGATCTGGTAATCTATCCCGGTTTGATTACTGGTATTATGTACTCAAAGCATATAAACTAATGGCACATTTTGCTTGTGAACTTAATCAATACAAGATAAAAACCGAGGCCGGCCGGCTTTCTGATGCTTCAGAGCATCGCTCAAAACTAGCCCGACTATGGGAACAAATCATGAGCACTCAAGTGCAGCGTGTCTATGATGAAGTAGATTTGGGGGTCATTCTGAATCTTCAATGGAGAACCTGGAAGAACTGGGTTGAGGGGCTTTATGATGTTAATTTCTTGAAAGCAGGAGGCATTCTGCCGTCCGATAAAGATCCTGCGAAGCAGTATAAAGGCG
>JAGGVB010000106.1 GCA_021158245.1 bacterium
AATAATTCAGATACTTCCATGGAATTGAATCAGGCCCGGATTCTCCGTAAAATCTGTACTCCACGCGAATCTGATTTGCTCCCAATATTTCACTTAACTCTCTTAAGTGGTTTTTCCCGCAGCTGTACCCTTCTGTAATCAGAACAACAGGGGCTGCTGAGTCAACAAAAGAGACAAAAATCCTCTGAGGGAATGTAGCACCTGAAATATTTTTGTGATCCAACAGCTGATTAAGTACAACCTCATACTCTTCTTTAAATGGCTCTTCTGCCTTTAATAAAATGACCTTTTTTACAGGCAGTGAATTCAAAAACTTATTCAAAGACGTAATTGTCTTTGCAGAAATAGATTGCTGAGAAAATATAACAAAGGCAGCTATAAAAATTATTAATTTACTGTAATTATTTTTATTCATTTTTCTCCTCTTTCTCCTTATATTAACTATATAAGTTAATTCCGGAAATTAAAAAGTCAAGTACATTTCTATGGCAAAAATTTATATTCCGGAATAGCTATCCTGTCTCTGTACTTGGGGCGAAAATAATTTTAAAGGCTTTGCTTTGGTAGATTAGCAATAATGTCACCCATTTGTGGGGTTTGGATTGATTTGCGGATTTTGCATGAATGGTACACCCCCTATGGTCCCCCTCAAGGGGGGCATAATGTCTTTTTACCAGCATATGCAAATCTCAAACCGGAATGAGCTTTACAGAGACAGCGCCTCAAGGGAGCGCTTTATAACTTTCAACTTTATAACTTTATAACTTTCAACTTTATAACTTTATAACTTTCAACTCAAAAATCACTCCTTTTCACCACGAACTTTCCAGTTTGCAGCAACAAGGATAATTCCTATGACTATCAATATGACAGGCCAAAACTGTCCAAGTTTTGAATTCGCAACGAGAAAAAGAATTCCTATACCTGCAAGAACAGAACCGCTTATAATATTGGATTTTTCTCTCTGCCCGGCAAAATACAATGCAAAAAAACCAACTGCAGGAGCAATTATAAAAACCGGCCACAAATTCTCCATATTGTTCCAGCCGTATGAATTACAGTAAAAAAGAAGCAGCGCCACAACTGTTAAAAGTGATCCCGGCATTAAGCCTGAAATATTTTTCCTGTTAAAAATAAACTTAATAATAAATGCAAGGCCTATTGCAAGAGGAAACAGCGGCCATAACATTTCAAGTCCATAATCACTTAAAGTACCTGCCAGGAATATTATGCCTGCAAGAACCAAAAAAATACCCCATACCAATGTATCACGATTTTTGTTCATAATTCTATTCCTTCCTTATTGATATTCCTCCGTTAACAGTGGAAATACTCACTCTTGCACCACCTCCGTTAATTTCACCCCTGGCTTTTTTACTGGCATATTTCCCGCTAATTGTTACATCAAAATCACTTCCTATACTGCCGTTTACAGTTGATGCACTAAGAGTTGCTTTAACACCTTCAGGCATGGAGAGCTTAATTCCGCCGTTTACTGATTTAAGAGTAATTCCGCTGTTATCAGACTTTGGATTTACAATTACATTTATACTGCCGTTCACTGTTTTAGCATAAAGGCCGCCTGTTAAGTCTTCTCCCCTTAACCTCCCGTTTGTACTCTCCATACGGACAGAGCCGTCAACATTCTCTACTGTTATTCCGCCATTAACAGTTCTTAACTTTAAACCGCTTTTCTGAGGTAAAGTAATACGGAAGCATACACTGACATTAACTCTTTTCCCAAAAATCCAGTCAAAAAAATTGCCGTTCTTTTTTGGATAGTCAGCACTGATCTCAAGCCTGTTGTCAATCTTGTTAACATTTATCTTTACTCTGTCCATCATCTCTTTAGTATAACGCATCGAGCTTGATTTAACAGTAATATCTGCAAAGACCTGCACAGAAGATTTGGCCCAGGTATTTATCTTAATGCTCCCGTTAACTGTGCTTACTGAAATTTTACCGCCTGAGATAAAATCAATATCCTTCTGAACTGTTTTTGTTTCTTTTGCAGCATAAAGAGCGGCTACAGATAAAAAAGATATTAAAGCAACAACGGCCAGACTTTTCTTTTTAAACATCTCTTTCTCCTTATGTATTATTTTCTACATTTCCAGACACCTATCCCCCAATATTCCGGATCATTGGGAGGCCTGTCGTTCCACCTGCCGAATGCATGCGATCCGTCTGTTTTATAATGTACAGTATAAATGCCGGGCCCAATATAAATTGTTGTGTCAATCAATACGTTCTTTCTGCTTCCGCCTGCAGGCTTTGTATAATCATACTCTGCTTTCCATACGATATTCCCGTGCTGGTCTTCAATCCATCCGTAGTCATACATTTCATCAGTGCCATCAGCTTCTCCGACAGAATATATCCTCACCTTTTGATTGGAACTTAATCTGAATGATGCAGTCCTGTGTTCCGAATTGTCAACTTCTGTTATATTTACGAGAGATAGAGTATCTTCATAATCAGCATCTTCAACAACCCAACCCGGATTAAAATCATCTGCCGCAGCCCACACATGTATACCCCAGGCGCTCGGATCAAAAGGCGGAGCCTCATTCCATCTGTTGAATGAATGCGAACCATCGCTTATGTACATCACTTCATAATTGCCTGAATCGAATTTTACAGTATCAAAAAACATACGGTTTTTTCCGGCTCCTCCTGCATGGATTGTATTGGAACGGGTCATTTTCCAGACTACTTCTCTTGTATCCCTGTTAATTATCCATCCATAATCTGCAAAACTTCTTCCCGAATATTCTCCAAGGGCTAAAATTCTCAAATCAAGAGGACGTTTTAAGGTAAAGCCGGCTTTCTCAAATCTGTCTCTGCCTACTCTGGTAAGATTAACCAAATTTCGTTTTTTCAGTTCATCTTTGTATGGTAATATTTTTGTTGAATCTGAATATTCAGGCCACAGGGTAATACCGTAAAAATAGGGATCATACGGCGGCATCTCATTCCATTCTTCAAAGGAGTGTGATCCGTCTGTTACAAAATAAACTTTGTAGTATCCGGGATCAAGATTAATAATTTCATCAATCTCTCTGTTCTTTTCTGCACCGCCCCCCGGTTTTGTTCTGCGAAAATCCATTTTCCAGACTACCTTTCCCCTGGTCTCGTCAATAATCCAGCCGTAGTCGTCCATAGTTCTGTTTGTGCCTTCACCGATTCCATAAACACGGAATCTTGCACTTTTATCTATAGCAAATCCCTTTGAACAGGATTCATTGTCATCTGCCGGGCTTAAACGCACAGAAGGTTTTTTAAAACTGCCGCTATCTATCACTTTGACATATCCGCTTTCCTCCGGTTTAATAACAAGCTCTACTCCGCACCTTTTACGAATGGTATTTATTCTATCTCTGCTGCGGGAGCTGCGCAAAACTCCGATAAGAAAATCACCAAAATCCCGTGTATTTAATCCGAAATTTAATTGAGGAGATACAGCAAAATAGAGTTCATAGCATCCGGGAATTAATTTAATCTTTTCATCTGACTCAGCAATGTATCTGCCTCTTGTTTTTGAATTATCTCTTGTCATATTCCATACAAGGCTTCTGTCCCTGCTTCTTAGAATCCACGCCTTTGCATACATTCTGTAATCACGCCTGCGTTTATATACGCCTGCTGCTTTAACAGTAATTTCCATATCATTATTTACCTGAAAGACAATTCTTGCAAAATCTCTTTCCGAAAAATCTTTTAAAGATACAACCGTTTCATTCTGTGCCATTAGAAAAGATGTGAAAAACAATGAAATTATTAATATCGCATTTCTCATTTCAGGTACATGCCCTCTCTATAATAATAAACAACTTCAAAATCAGTACAATTCCGGTGCTAAATTAATTATTTTTAAACAACCTTATATCCCCCTCATCTGACCGCGCCCGCAAAACAGCACGCTCTTTTCCAATAACTCCCCTAAGGGATTCCCCGTCATCCACTTTTGATTTTGGAAGGTTAAAATCATTCCGTATCCTTCCATCTGCACTTCTAAGAATCACTTTAAGGTTAGATTCTTCCGTAATCCCTATATCAATATCTCCTTCATCAGTTTCAATCTCATATTGTCCGTTATCAGACGGGATAAAAGATACTGATACATCTCCTTCATCACAATTAAGCCAGAATTTAGCTACAGATGTTTTCTCAATAGTAATCCTGCCTTCATCACATCTGACATCAATTTCGTGCAGCTGCGAATTGTAAAGCGTAAAATCTCCTTCATCAGCATCAGCTTTGAAATATCCTGTTGAGTTACTCTTAATGTCCGAACAATCAATGCTGCCTTCATCTGCTTGTAATTGGATAGAATTGGACACAATCTGCTCAAGGTTCACATCACCTTCATCAGTTTTGACCATTATTTCACCCTCAACATCGGAAATTTTCACACCGCCCTCATCAGACTCAATCTTAACGTTGGTCTCTTTCGGTACTGTCAATTCAAAATCAACTCTCCATCCGTATCTGTGAAAATTTATTTCGAATAAATGGAAAACCGATGATTCTCTTCTGTTCTTTTCCTTTATTATCACTCTATCGCCGAATGAGTTTATATCTACATATATCTTTTTCAGATTACGGAGTGCTTCTTTTTTATTTCTTCCCCACGCCCTTTTAACCATTTTAATTCGAATCTGCGGTTTTGACCATGTATTTACAACAACATCGCCTTCATTGGCTTTTAATATTACTGATCCTCCCGGATTTAACGGGATTGTCTTAACTTCTTCTTTACTGACTTCTTCGCCATACACTCCCGCTGAGAGGCAAAGCAGGCAAAAAATTATTAAACTCTTGCTGATCTCTTTAAATATCATAATTCCTCCTCAATATTTCCCCAAAAGGGAAATTGGATGCTTTAACAAAACATTTAATTGTATCAGCGGGTTATTGACAGTTCACCAAGTCCCGGAGTTACTTTAACATAAATTTTCTTTTTTTGAGATTCAAAATCATCGCTGTAGTAATATGCACCTCTTCTGTAAAAATCGGGGTCAATATCCTTTGCAGATAAAAACTTAAAAAATCCCCCTATTTTCATCTTCACACCAGCATTATCAGGCATTGTAATTGATACCTCGCCTATATCCAGATCAAGCTTTGCCCTTGTCCCGTCAACAAGATCTCCGCTGAAATCCACTATAAGCTCTCCTATACCGCTGTTTATATCAATCTCTTTTGCCCTTGCATTGCCAAGGTTCTCAACTGACATCTCACCGACCTTCACATTAATATCCAGAAAATCCATAATAACAGGATTGGGTTCATCAAAAGTGATTGATGTTTCACCTGCCCAGTTACGCAGAGTCAGCTCTTTCATTGATATACCGCCTAGATCCATATTGATTTCACCTGCTTTAATCCTGGCATCCACAAACAGGTTCACATCTGAAGGCAGAAGTATTTCAACTCTGGCATGAGTGTCCTTATTTTTAAATATACTTTTATGGCTCTTTAAAATTATCTTCAATCTGCCTTTCTCAGGCTGAAACCTGACACGTTCTCTGAATATCTCATCTTCATATTCCATAAACACAGAGACCTGCTTAATTCCCGCATACTTTGCTACTGAAACTTCAGCAGCGTCAACATCTATAAATATTTCGTACTTATCAGACCCTGCAAGATCAAATGTTTCTCTGTATTGTTTAAGATCCCCGTTTCCTGCAAAAGCATCCAATCCAATCACGAGAAACACAAGCGAGAGAAGTCCTGCTTTACCTCTCATACGAATTCCTTTCTTTTATATACTATAAAATAATTATCAATAACTATAATTCTTCAATTAAAACAGACAGATATGTTCATAAAATGTTTCCTCTTCTCTATTTTGTACGAACATTCCATACAAAAAGTTACCTTGCTGCTTTTTAAAAGGCTTTGTTAATTCTGAAAAGAATATTAAATGGTTTCCTGCCTGTATCAGTACGCCTTGCAATTTCAAGACGTACCGAACCGTCTCTGTTTGCAAGTGCAATTCCTATATCATTCTTTATACTTGATACTGACAAGCCGTCAAACCCGTCAAACAAGTTTGTCTCTGAGCCTGCATTCCCTACCCAACCGACATCTGTAAATACAATCACATTAAACATATCTAAAAAACCGAGATCAAAATCATCAGGGAATGTGTCTTCTCCTATATTATATTCAAGCTGCGCAAGAAACATTCTGTTACCGCCTGGAGACATTGGCCCTGAGGGCATGGATTTAAAGGGGAAGCCTCTCATTGTAGATACTCCGCCGAGATAAAATCTGTACTGCCACGGCAGTTCACCGTTTGCCGTACCCATCCTTAACCTGAAATATAATCCTTCATCATAACCTAACGGCTGATATCTGCGAAGGTCAAGTACAAGATGATCAAAATTAAAATCACCTCCCATACTACTGCCAGCTTTTACACCTTCAACCTGAACATACCACCCCTGAGGATTATCATCTTTATTTATTCTTGTGTCAACAACAAATTTTGCTCTTATGCAGTTCATCTCTCCGGGAGTCATCAGGGGATTTTCTCTGAAGTGCTTTTTTCCACCGAAAAGTGCCCAATCAGTATTCTTTTTTAATGAATCGAGTATGTCATATTCGTAGGAGAGCTTGAAATTAGCATAGGCATTAATTCTTTGAGTTATATAAAAACTGCCTCCTTCTCTGAAATAGTAATCGTTAAAATCTTCTTTTAAAAAGAATGCAGCCAAAGAATTTTCAAGCTCAGGCATTATCCACCTGTCAGGAGTATCTACCATTCTGTGGTACTCGCCGCCGAAACCAAATCTGAAATTATTAAAAAATCCTTTCTCAAGGCCAAGCTGATACTCAATCTCCTTTGCTGCAAAGCTGTATCCTGTAAATCCGTATAAAAAAGCTTTTTGGGGATATCTCTTTTCCCAGTAGTCCCTTTTGATCGAATATCCGGAAAATAAACCTTCGACCCTGTTGTATCTCGAAATCCATGATGAAGGATTTCCTGCATCCCAGTTATCTTCATCATTGTTCCAGTCCCAATTGCTGAAACTCCGTAATGAATTCACTCCCTGAATTGTCTGAGAATGTACGCTCTTTTTTACAATGATACCCATAAGAAGCACAAGAACCACTGCAAAAACAATTAGAAAAAGAATCTGTTTTGTCGTATTCGACTGCATTTTAACCTCCTGTTTCATTAAGTTGCCGAACTATATAAAGCAATTGGTGTGCCATAGACATTTGTACAGGATTATATCGTCTTAACTTGTTAATTATTCAGATGTTACACAAATCAGGAGTTTTCAGTTTACACCAACACGGAGCTTAATTGTAGTGAATGGACACTGTTGCAGAAATACACATTGTAGAGATATGACACAAATTTAAATTAGAATAGGCATTGCCTTCTGAAACTTCATCTATTCCGTCCATACGGGACTTGTCCCTTGTCTTTTTTTCTGCTCTACAAATTAATCTCACCCCTACGGGGGGTTCAAAAGAGAAAGCCTGTCGTATGCTGCTGAGCCTGTACCCTGAGCCTGTCGAAGCACGTCTATTTAATACCGTAATTCCTCAGCTTTCTGTACAGATTAGCCCTGTCTGTTTTCAGCATTTTTGCCAGCTGCGAAATATTTCCATTACATTTATTAAAAGCCTGTTCTATTATCTCTCTTTCAAAATTACCTACAATTTCGCGAAGCGGTTTGTCCTGCTCAAACCGGAATTTGCGGACATGTTCTGATGTTCCAGTGCTTTGAATTTCAGGAAGCACTCTGCGCACTGTCTCTTCTCCGATTATTTTATCATCACTAAGGATAACAATACGCTCTATCAAATTCTTAAGCTCCCGCACATTACCCGGCCATGAATATCTTGAAAGAACATCCGTGGCGGATTTATCCAGCTCCATCATCCCTTTTCCGCTCTTCTGAATAATCTTCTGCAGAAAATATTCAGCAAGTACAGGTATATCTTCTCTTCTCTCCCTGAGAGCAGGTACAGTTACAGGTACTACATTGAGCCTGTAAAACAGATCCTCCCTAAAATTATTTTCTGATATTTCTTTTTCAAGATTCTTATTGGTTGCCGCTATTATGCGCACATCAAATGAAAACGATTTTGTCCCTCCCACACGGACAGCCTCATTAGTTTCAAGCACCCTGAGCAGCTTTGCCTGAGTAATAAGGTTCATATCACCTACTTCATCGAGAAACAGCGTACCTCCGTCAGCCTCTTCCATTCTTCCCTTTTTCTGTTTTACAGCTCCTGTGAATGCTCCCTTTTCATAACCGAAAAGTTCACTCTCTACAAGATTCTCAGGTACTGCCGCACAATTAAGGCTTATAAACGGGCCGTCTCGTCTGCTGCTCTCTTTGTGAATAGCTCTTGCCACAAGCTCCTTGCCCGACCCGTTCTCACCGAAAATCAAAACCTTTGCTTCCGATTGTCCGGTTCTTTTAATAATCTCCAGTAATGATTTAATCGGAGCAGAATTGCCTACTATCCTATATTCGGAATCTACGATCTCTTCCAGGCTGGAAACTTTTCTTTCAAGACGAATACGTTTTACAGTATCTTCAATGCTGATTACAAGCTGGTCAGGGTTTAACGGCTTCTCAAGAAAATTCAAGGCGCCTGTACTGATTGCAGTTACTGCAGTTGCAATATCGGCCTGCCCTGACATCATAATAACTTTTGCATCAGAATCAAGAATCAGTATCTCTTTCAGTACATCAACACCGCTTGTATCAGGAAGCATAACATCAAGAAGCACAATATCTCTCTTCTGCCGGTTGTACTCTTCAACTCCTTTTCGTCCGGATTCAGCAGCATCAGCTTCGTACCCCATATCAGAAAGCAATCCTGTTAACGACGACCTTATCAGAGGTTCGTCGTCAATTATCAATATCGATGTTTTTCTCATGGTCTGTCAGCCTCTTTATTTTTTCATAGATCCCCTGTTCAGCACGGAATTTTATTATTGCCACATCGTCTTCATATTCAGTACTGATAACGCTGGCAAGATCATACACTCTTGCGATTGTTTTTGAATCATTAACCGATATCTTTATACTAACCTCTTTTTCCCGTGTCATAAGTATTTTTAAAATTTGATTTTTAACATCTTGAAGCCCCATCCCCCTTGTTGCAGAAGTAAAAAGCGCAGGCTTGTAACGAGTACGCAGGCCGGCCACGTCAATATTTCCGCCGCTACCTGCATCTATCTTGTTAAAAACTGTTATACGGGGCTTTTTATGTATTCCAAGCTCCCTGAGTACATCATTTACAACTTCAATATGCTCCTCAAAAACATCAGTGCTTACATCAACAATATGGAGAAGCAGGTCAGCATCCTCCGCCTCTTTCAGGGTGCTGCGGAAGGATGCCACAAGATGGTGAGGTAATTTTTTAATGAATCCCACTGTGTCAATCAGCAGGGCATCCTTTCCTTCTTCAAGCCGGAAGCGGCGTATTGTAGAATCCAGTGTTGCAAAAAGCCGGTCTTCAACAAATACATCAGATCCGGTGAGTGCATTAAGAAGGCTTGATTTACCGGCGTTTGTGTAACCTACCAATGCAACCTTGTAAATATCTCTTCTTCCTCTCCGCCTTACAATGCGCTGTTTCTCAATTACTGCAAGCTGGCGCTCAAGGCTCGAAATTCTTCTTCTAATTGCACGCCTGTCAACTTCAAGCTGGGTTTCCCCGGGGCCTCGTGTGCCAATTGCGCCCTCCTGCCTTGAAAGGTGAGTCCACGCTCTTGTCAGCCGCGGCAGATAGTAATTAAGCTGTGCAAGCTCAACCTGAAGCCTTGCTTCCTTTGTTCTTGCCCTCTTTGCAAAAATATCAAGTATAAGCCCGCTTCTGTCTATTATTTTTTTATCAAAAATTTGTTCAAGATTCTTTACCTGCGCAGGCGTAAGATCAGTATCAAAAAGCAGAAAATCCACATTCAGCTTCTCTGCAGCTTCCCTGATCTCTTCGGCCTTACCGCTGCCGATAAAAGTTGCTGGATCGGGCTTTGCAAGTGCCTGTATTACCTTCTTTTTAACATCCGCACCAGCAGTCTCTGCAAGAGAAACCAGTTCTTCAAGGCTCTCCTCCTCCCTGATTCTGCTCATTTTTTTAAGCACAACTCCTACTGCCAATGTGCTCTCTCTTTTGTTTTTACCTTCTGTAGGGTAGATAAAAAAATCCTTTCTATTTATACTCTTTTTTAATACGAGATAAATACATCTCTATAAAAAGTGCAATAAGTGCAGCAGCAAGGAAATATCTCCATAACGGAATACCGGAACGATCATCTTCTATCTGTTTTAAAATATTTCCATTCGGGTCAATAGTTTTAACACTTGCCTCAGGGAAAATATTTTTAAATTTTTCAGATGCAATAACCGATAAATCCGATTCTGCCGGATCAGTATTAACAGTAAAAATTTCAAATACAGCATTATCTTTCAGGATCGAATAACTGCCGTTCTGCCACTCCCTGCCGATATTCAGGATTCCCTTTTCCTGCTCTTGCTCAACCATAAGCAGCGATTTCTCTCCTGCCGGATTTATCACACTGTATTTGTTCAGATTCTGACTATCGTCAATGGCCTTACTGATATACTCACCAGTATAAAAATTTCGGCCCTGGGAAAATCTGTTTACAGACAGATAAGAGACAGATCTGTTTATAAGTACTGGAAAAAGCGCTGTAAACGTAAGATCAGACCAGTCACTCTGCAGGCCTGTTGAACAAAAGAGAAATTTTCCTCTTCCTGCTGCAGACTCGGCAAGAAAGGGAAATCTGTCTGTAAATGATATAATATTTACTCCGGACCGGACATTTAATTTTAATCTTTTAAAAACAACAGGTGAAAGGACATTTGTTTCCGTTCTCTTTTTAAAAACTCCTGAAAACAGTGGATGCCCTGAATCCACATTCCCTATTTTAAAATACCTGCCCTGTAATTTGTTTGTTATTTCCTTTCCGGTTATCACCCAGTTTAACCCTGGCCAGAAATCACCTGACATTAAATTTCTTAAATCCACATCATTTCCTGGAATGTACAGCACACCCTTCCCTGTTTTCATAAAATCATAGACTTTTCCGCTTTCTTCTGCAGAAAATGCAGGGTAATTTGAAAATATAAGTACTGAACACAAATTCAGGCTGTCAGCCCATCCTGTTCTGCCTGAATAAAACATCTCACATCTGTTAGTCTGCTTATCCGGATCAATGGCAAGTTTGATAGGCAACACATCCTCTCTGCTCTTTCCCGCAACGAAAACTCTTCCCTTTACAGGGATATAAAAGGAGAAGTACCTTTTGTTATCAAAATCAAAATCATCCTGATCTATATTGATTTCACCTGCGTGCCACCCCTCAGTCTGATTGCCAATCTCAAATTTCAATGTTCTCTTTTCTCCTCCGGCAAGAGAAACAAGTTTCTGCATAACAGGTTTGTCATCAACAATCATACGAATCATAATATCTTTTAAAGGTGTCTTACTGAAATTTCTGACTGTAATAAAAACATCTGCCATAGAGTTCATGCTAATAATTGATTCCTGCACCATAATTTTGGTTACTGCACTGTTTTCAGTTGGCCCCTTAACCGGGATCACATAAACACTGCCGTTAAAACCACTCTTTAAAAAAAATCCGTTTTCATCTTTCCATGTTGATGCCTGACAATCTGTAATTACTGCTATCTCTTTATTAAGAATATTTTTCTGTTTAAAATAGTCCTGAACTCTCTTCAGCTCTTTTGAGATATCCGGTTTTGCAAACAAAACTTTTTGTCTCTTTACAAAAGAGATAAGATCATTTGATGCGCCGTTTAAAATCCTCTCTTTTTCATCAGGGAAAAAACTTAGAGAAACGTCCCCTGTTAATCTTAAATCCCCTATGATTTTACATGCGTAATCCTTTGCTTTTTCAAAAACACTCTCCCTGTTCATACTGAGAGATCTATCCATCATTATTAAAATAGAACCTGTACCCTCGCCAAGCCTTCTGTTTCTAATCACAGGCAGGCTGAAACTGAGTACAATAAAAGCTATGATCAGCACTCTTAAAATTAAAATTAGTATTTCGCGTATTCTCAAAAACTTCAGGTGCCTGGTTTTCATCTCCTGCAGAAAAATAAGGCTGCTGAAAATTACATGTTTTCTTCTTCTCTTTGCAAAGAAATGGATAATAACCGGGATGGTGCAGGCTGCAAGCCCGTAGAGAAATGATGTGTGTAAAAACTGGATCATTTTATTTTAACTTATCAGTATTTATATCGTAAATCGGAAATGCCATACACGGCAGCAAAATGAACAATCCGACAGGATGAAAAATTCAAAATCAGAGTCGTATACTTTCTCCTTAATAATTTTTTCTGTGTATCATACTTACCGTCTGAAAATCAGTTTCTTCATTTATAACTTCGCAAAATACCGCTCTACAAAATTACAGATTATGTGTGCAATTGTAATATGTGCCTCCTGAATACGCGGAGTTTCAACGCTCTCAACGTTGATTGCAGCATCTGCTTCTCTGCACAGAGGAGTAAACTCCTGTCCTGCAAGGATTATTACCTTCATGCCTCTTTTTTTTGCATAAACAGCAGCATTATAAACATTGGGAGACTTGCCGCTTGTGCTTATTCCTATTATTACATCTCCTGTTTTCCCGAGAGCTTCAACCTGACGTGTAAAAACCTGATCATAACTGAAATCATTTGCAACAGCAGTCAAAATTGACGTATCAGTTGTAAGTGCAATTGCAGGAAGAGCCTTTCTG
>JAGGVB010000107.1 GCA_021158245.1 bacterium
CCTGTTCTGAAGCTTCACACAGTGCGATTGGAATCGAAGCAGCTGAAGTATTTCCATATTTGTTTAAATTTATAAAGACTTTGTCCATTGGCAGATTCAGTCTCTTTGCCACAGATTCAAGAATACGCTTGTTTGCCTGATGCGGGATGAGTAAATCTATGTCTTCTGGATGCAAACCGACCTCTTCCAAGGCATTTATTACTGCTTGTACCATCGATCTGGTAGCAAATTTAAATACCTCTTTCCCTTCCATTTTGACTGTATGCAAACGTCGGTTAATTGTTTCATGGCTTGCCGGTAAGCGAGAACCACCAGCAGGTTGTTTCAGTAAATCAGTGCCACTTCCATCTGAACCCAAATTAATAGAAATGATACCACCACCTTTCTTTACTTTTCTCAGGACTGATGCACCCGCACCATCTCCAAACAAGACACAAGTGTTTCTATCCTGCCAATCAACAATTCGGGAAAAAACTTCGCTTCCGATAACCAGTGCGGTCTCATAAGTCTCATTTTGTAAGAATTGTTGAGCGATAGATAAGCCATATATGAAACCCGAACAGGCAGCAGATATATCAAAAGCGACCGCCTTAGTGGCTCCTATATTCTTCTGTACCAGACAAGCTGTGGAAGGGAATAACATGTCAGGCGATAGTGTTGCAACGATTATTAAATCTAATTCATCCGGCCTGATGTCAGCATTCCTTAGTGATTCTAATCCTGCTTTAACAGAGAGATCGGATGTAGCTTCATCATCAGCAGCGATTCTTCTTTCATGAATACCAGTTCTTTCTTTTATCCATTTATCCGTTGTATTAACACTTTTTTCCAAATCAAAGTTGGTCAATATCCGATCCGGTACAAAAAAGCCGGTACCAACAATCCCGATATTTTCAGAAATTTCATTCATAAAGTATTTCCTTATTTATTATAATATTCGAACAAATTCGTTTTTTATTCGAATTAAATAAAAAAAATTTTCCTACCTTTTTACGATTCCATTAAAAAGAATTTCCAATAGTTTTCCCAAATTCTCCTCCATTTCCGGAGCTGTAGTATTTGCTACCCAGGGATATTCCAAACCTTTCAAAGCAGTGAGAATTGTAAAAGTTGTCAGGTCAATATCAACAATTTTAAAGATATCCCTTTCAACGCCTTCTTTTAAAATTGCTCGCAGTGTTTCCATTTCTTTATGAAAATATCTTTCGCGTATTTTTTCTGTAAAAGCATAATGCTCCAGATATTCATCTTTGAGAGCGCTGTACACATTTGCCAATTCATTAAGGTACTTCATTCGATTGATTACATATACATTGATTTTATTCTTCGGATCATTTTCTTTATTTACTTCTTCCTCTATTTTGGTTATTAGTAATTGATATTCCTGTTCAACTACACTTTTGAAAAGGTCTTCCTTGCTTCTGAAATAATGATAAATGGATGCCTTGCCTATACGAGCTGCTTTTGCAATGTCCTCAACTGTTGTTTTAAGGAAACCATATTTTGAAAATATTTGTCTTGCAACCTTTGTTATAATTGTTTTTTTTTCTTCGCTCATCTAACAATCCTTATTCATACTATTCGACCAATTCGGTTTTACATTCGATCCAAAGATACTAAACATTTTTTATCTTGTCAAGTATTTTATTAACATGGTTAATTCCTAATGCAGCCGAAACACAATACTCATCAAACAGGGTTCACAATAATTTATTATTTCATCAAGTCTTCTCGCTCATTTTGAACACTAATAACCGTATAAACCGATATAATTACCGAATCGTTTTAAATTTATAAATTGTCGTTTGTTTATATTCTTGACCCGGCTTTAATACAACAGAAGGAAAATTTGGGTGATTAGGGGAATCCGGGAAATGTTGTGCTTCCAGCGCAAAAGCAGTATGTTTTTTATAAATCTGTCCGTTTTTGCCAGTTATTGAACCGTCCAAAAAATTGCCTGAATAAAACTGCAGGCCCGGCTCAGTAGTCCAAACCTCTAAAACTCTTCCGGATATTGGTTCGGTTACTCTCGCTGCCAGAGAAAGAGAGCCATGCTCATCTTTATTTAGTACCCAATTAAGATCGTAGCCGCCATTTGCATATTTCAATTGAATATTGTCTGCATTAATTTGATCTCCGATTGGACGGAATTTGCGAAAATCAAATGGCGTTCCATAAACACTTTTTATCTCACCTGTAGGAATTAATGTGCTGTCAACTGGTGTGAATTTATCTGCATTTATCATAATTCTATGATTCAGAATATCACCATTTTCTGCCAAATTCCAATAAGTGTGGTTTGTAAGATTGACAATTGTTGTCTGATCTGTTGAAGCAGAATAATTTATACGCAATTCATTATTGTTATTCAATGTGTATGTGACAACAACATTAAGATTACCGGGATACCCTTCCTCACCGTTTTTACTCAAATAGCTCAGTTTAAGCGCTACCCCATTGGGGGTTATTAGAGGGGTTGCATTCCATATTCTTTTATCAAATCCTTTGATTCCTCCATGAAGATGATTTTGACCATTATTTGTTGCAAGGGTGTATACTTTGCCATTTAAAGTAAACTTTCCTTTTGCTATTCGATTAGCATAACGTCCGACAATAGCCCCAAAATAAGGATTGGCTTTTAGATACCCCTGAAATGAATCATGTCCCAAGACTATATCTGCAAAATTCCCGTTTTTATCAGGCACTATAGCGGAGACGATAGCACCGCCGTAGTTCATTATTTTTAATTCTATACCCTTTGTATTCTTCATATAATATATATCAACTTTTTCCCCGTTTGACAAAACACCAAAATAGTTTTTTTTGATAGTTGCCTTTTTGCTATAATTATTACACACAATAACAATGAAAGAAAATATTAATATTAAGAAGAGAAACAAAGCAAAAACCGTTATTTTTTTCATTTTATTGCTCCCAAGCATAGATGATTTAATTGACATTACCTCTTTTTACCAATCTGAGGGAAAGCAGAA
>JAGGVB010000108.1 GCA_021158245.1 bacterium
GAGCCTCTTTATAAAACTGTCAGCATTTTATTTCTATGTGTTCATTTTCTTTACACCTTGATGAGTAAAAGGAGGCAGCATAAGGGAGCAAGTTTGTTAAGTTATAAAGTTCATCAAGTCATCAAGTCATAAAGTCCATAAAGTCATAAAGTTCGTAAAGTTATAAAGTTCATAAAGTTATAAAGTTCATAAAGTTATAAAGTTATAAAGTTCATAAAGTCATAAAGTTCATAAAGTTCATTAAGTTCATTAAGTTCATAAAGTTCGTTAAGTTATCCGGTTGAAAGGGGTGCGGTATTCCCATTTTCGAATGGGAGATTTTTCTGGTGCCGGTATGCATGTACTGCACTACAAAAGCCTGCCTTGACTTTGTAAACTTTGAGCAGTAAATTTAAAAAAGGACAAAAATTTAATTCAGGGTGACTGATGAACAGCATTGATATTATTATACTCGGTATTGTACTATTTTTTGGTATTAAGGGGTTTTTCAGAGGTATAATCATTGAAGTTTTCACTCTCGGGTCTCTTTTAATCGGATATTTTGCTGCAGTTCGTGAGATGAGTATTATGGCAGGAGTTTTAAAACATTACATCCATCTTCCTGACCTGTTAAGTAATGTTTTGGGGTTTTTAATAATTTATAGTATCATCATAATTTTATTAAGGTGGGTCGGCCTGGCTTTAAAACAGTTTTTCCGCTGGTCCTTTTTGGGCTGGCTTGACAGAGGAGGCGGTGTTTTATTCGGGGCATTCAAGGGCGCATTGATTGCAAGTTTGCTGCTGCTTCTGGAATCTGTCCTGCCGTTGGGAGATAGTTTACAAAAGGAACAAAAGGAATCCCGTTTTTTTGAACCGATAAGAGCGGTTGCACCCTGGGTTTTTAATACTTCAAAAGGATTGGTTCCCGGTGCAAAGGATTTTTACGACGAAATAAAAGAGGGGCTGGAAGAAAAATCCAAAAAAGTAATAGATGATATGATAAATTCAAAAATAAGCTCAATTGAGCAAGAGGTTAAAAAGCGTGTCGGAAACGAGTAACCATTTTTATCATGCTCTGGAATTTGATACTGTTCTTGAACGTGTTTCACAATTTGCCATTTCTGAACCGGGCAGGCAGAGTGTCCTAAGTCAAAAACCCTTTCTGCAAAAAGAAGATTTGTCAAGAGAACTTGCATCTATACAGGAGATGAAAGAACTGCTCCGGTTTGATGACCCTCTGCCTATTGTTAATTTTAATTTAATACCAGACATTATTGAAAAAGCCGGATTACCCGGCTCTTTTGTAGATGCAAACGCTTTGCTGAAAATTGCACGTGTACTGAAAATATCAAGAGAAGTAAGTGGTTATATAAATTTGCGAAGAGATAAATATCCTCGTTTAAATGCAATGACAGAGCATATTTCCAGTTTTGAAGAAATTGAAAAGGAGATTTCGTGGGCAATAGGGCCGGATGCTGATGTGCTGAGCAGGGCTTCCAATGAACTGGGAAGAATCCGGCGTGACATTGAGAGAGCGGAAGCCCGCGTAAAAAATCAACTTGAAAAGATAATGAAGGAGATGGCTTCAAAGGGATATACGCAGGAAGATTCACTTGCTGTTAAACAGGGGATTCTTGTAGTTCCGATGAAAGAGTCGTTCAGAGGTAGGCTTAAAGGGATAATTATTGATCAGTCCGCAAGCGGGCAAACGGTTTTTATGGAACCCTTTGAAGTGGCAGAACTTGAAAATCAGGTACGCAGATTAAGAATTGAAGAAAAAGACGAAATTGAAAAAATCCTCATCAGGCTGAGTGCAATGGTGCGGGAAGAAGCTTCTGCTATTCTCAATAACTATTATATTTTAACAGCAATTGATTCTATTTATGCAAGAGCGGGATTTTCAGACAAATATGATTGTGTCCCTGCTGTGATCAGCAAAAATGAAATAATTTTAAATAATGCTTATCATCCTCTTTTAATGATACGGAGAGGCAAACAGGATGTTGTGCCTCTTACAATAAGACTCGGGGAAGACTTGAAAACAGTTGTTGTGACAGGCCCGAATGCAGGCGGAAAAACAGTAGCTTTAAAAACAATAGGTGTACTCTCTTTAATGCACATGCACGGCCTGCACATACCCGCTTCTCTTGACAGTGCGCTTCCTATCTTCTCAGGATTATTTATAGACATAGGAGACGAACAGTCCATAGAGCAGGATTTGTCATCTTTTTCTTCACACATAGAAATTATTAAAAATATTGTGGAAAATGCGGACAGCAGAAGCCTTATACTTCTTGATGAAATAGGGTCTGCAACTGATCCTGCAGAAGGTTCTGCTCTTGCTGAGGTTTTACTTCGCTACTTTACTCTCAGGGGGAGTATAACAGTTGCAACCACACACATGGGGAGTTTAAAAGTTTTTGCGCAGCAGGAAGATGGCGTTGAAAACGGATCTATGGCTTTTAACAGAGAAACTCTTAATCCCACATATCAATTCCGTATGGGCATACCGGGCTCTTCTTATGCATTTGAAATTTCAGAAAGGCTTGGGCTGAAAAAAGAACTCATAGAAGATGCCAGAAAAATTGCAGGTACGGAACGGGGGCGGCTTGACAGGCTGATCCTCACAATGGAAGAGAAATATCAGAAAGCTGCCGAACTCCTGCAGGGCGCTGAAATTAAAGATTCAAGATTAAAAGGGCTGATAAAACTCTATGAAGACAAACTGGAAAAATTGAAAGAGGAGAGCGAACAGGAAAAGAAGAAAATAGTAATTGATGCTGAAGAGCTTCTGAAAGAAGCAAATGTTACTATTGAAAGACTTATAAAAAATATAAGGGAAGAAAAGGCGTCTACTGAGGTTATCAAAAAGGCGAAGAAGGAGCTTTCAGTACTCAAGACAAGAGTGAAAAAGCTCTCACCTGTAAAAAAGGGAGAAACACCTGTAATATCTTCAGGTGATTTTGTAAAATGGAAAGGCCATAAAGGCCGCGGAAAAGTTGAATCTGCAATTGATAATAAAGGAAGAGTCATTGTTCAGTGGGGAGACCTGCGCCTCAGAGTGGCTGCGTCAGAGCTTTCCGTGCTTGAACAGAATATGGAAACTGAAAAGAAATCTTCATCTGTAAAATATGCTATAAATGAAGTGGCTTCTGACGAAGTGGATTTAAGAGGAATGACATCATTGGAAGCTGTTCAGGTTGTTGATAATTTTCTCGGAGCAGCAGCTGTATCAGGTTTGGAGAGAGTAAGAATTATTCACGGCAAAGGAACAGGTGCTTTGAGGAATACAATTAACGATTATATGAAAAGCAGTACTCTTGTAAAGAGCTGGAGGCTTGGGAACTGGAAGGAAGGAGATACAGGCGTTACGATAGTTGAGCTGAAATGAAGATTCCCGAAGAAAAAATAGAAGAGATAAAGCAGGCAACTGATATAGTTGAACTTATCTCCCAATACGTAACTCTCAAGAGAAGAGGCAAGTCGTACGTCGGGCTCTGCCCTTTTCATACAGAGAAAACTCCCTCTTTTACAGTTGATCCAGTTAAGGGTTTTTATCACTGTTTCGGCTGCGGTGCAGGAGGAAATGTTTTTACATTTATAATGGAGACCGAGAAAATCAGCTTTCCCGAGGCAGTGACAACTCTTGCAAAAAAAGCAGGCATCATTCTTGAATTTGACAAAGAGGACGATCAGAAAGCAAAAAAGGCTGAAGTCCTTTACAGAACAAATGCCATTGCTGCTGAATTTTACAGGGACTGTCTGTTTAAAACCAATGGAGGCAAAAGAGCTCTTGACTATTTGGCCAAAAGAGATTTTAATGAGGAGATTATCCTTAAATTCGGTCTTGGTTATGCACCGCTCCGCTGGGACGGCCTTATTCTGAAAGCAAAAAAAGAGAGCATTCCTCTTGAACACCTTTTTGATACCGGCCTTGTAACAAAATCTAAAAATGGAGAAAGATTTTACGACAGATTCAGGGGCAGGATAATGTTTCCCATACATTCTCCTTCGGGAAGAGTTGTGGGATTCGGAGGCAGAATAATTGAAAAAACTGCTAACGAGCCAAAGTACCTTAACTCTCCGGAAACAATAGTGTACAGGAAAAGCAAAATTCTGTACGGCCTTTATCATGCAAAAGAAGGTATAAGAAAAGAAGACAGGATAATAGTTGTTGAAGGTTATACTGATGTAATGCGTATGTTTCAAAAGGGATTTGAAAATACTGTGTCAAGTTCCGGAACTGCTTTTACACAGGATCAGGCTCAGATAATCAGGCGTTATACTCTAAATGTTACACTGCTCTATGACGGAGATTCTGCCGGGCTTAAAGCAGCACTCAGAGGTGCGGACATACTTTTAAAATCTGATATTGATGTTTCAATTGTACCCCTGCCAAAAGGAAGTGATCCCGATTCGTTTTTAAGAGAGCACGGAAGCGAAGCCATGGCAGACAAACTTGATAAATCAATGACCTTTTTCGATTTTTATCTTGACAGGTTACAAAAAGAGGGGCGTCTTGAAACACCAAAACAGAGGAGCCGCGCTGTAGGCAGCCTGCTTGATAAATTTGCACCTCTTCTGGAATATAAAGAGAGAATGCTTTTAATAAAAGATCTGTCGGATAAATTCGGCATTGATGAAAAGTTTTTTTACCGAAAGTACCTGTACAGCGGGAACAGAAAAGACTCGCCTGTTGAAGAGGATGATAGGAGATTCTCCCTGAAAAGAACAGCAGAAGAGGGCATTTTGAAATCAATGCTGTTCGGGTCGAAAAGAGTCAGGGAAAATATTATTAATTTTCTGAATCCTGATGAACTGGAAAATGATGATATAAAAAAGCTTTTCATTATGGTAAAGGACAGGATAAAAGATCGCCGGAAGTTCACCCCTGAAACAATCCTTGATTCAGTATCAACAAACTCACCGGAAACAGCTTTGGTGACAGGTTTGATTATAGAGTCCGAGAAGCAGGAAGAAATTACATTCCAGTATGCACTTGACTGCCTGCTGAAAATAAAAGAGCTTAAAAGAAAAGAGAAAATTGAGATAATCAGGCAGAAGATTCTTGATGCTCAGTCAAAGAAAAAACCTGCCCGGGATCTGTTGAGAGAGTTCAATACTCTGAAAAATGAAATCCAAAAAGATAAAGAAAAGATAATAAAAATATGGTTCCCGGAAGAATCGGGGGATGATGTTGATGGATAGTTTAAAGAATTAAGAAAAAGGGCCCCCTCTTGATGACGAGAAGGCCCTTTTGTTAGTAGAAGAGAGAAGGAGGGAGTTATTTTAATTCTGTCTTTCGGTTTTTTTTGTAAGACATTGATTTAACGACACAATCATTAAAAAGATCCGATTTTATTTTAATTATACTGATAAAATTTATTTTTGTACCATTTCTAAATCCGCATTATTGAATATGGTTCCTGAGCAGGGGAATTTTCGTAAGTACTTGAATTAAAAAGCAGATAGAATTTATTTATAAGTTTTATTAATAATTCAAATGATTGGCAAAGACATTATTAAAAATTTTTATTTTGATGTCAAGGAATTTTTATTACCTTACAGTCCGTTCATAATAAGTTTGTTTAAGTTGTAACCCATAAGGAGCTGTGGCAGTTATGACTGAGTTTAAAAAGTTTGATAAAAAGAAAAAGGAATGGGAAGATAGTATCTTAAAGCCGGCTCTTGATAAATTCCCTGAACGTAAAAAAGAATTTACAACAGGGTCATGGCTTCCGGCAGACAGAGTAGCAACACCCCGCCCTTTTTCAGAAGATGAGTACATTGAAAAACTGGGATTTCCCGGTGATTATCCGTACACCAGGGGCGTTCAGCCCACCATGTACAGAGGACGGCTGTGGACAATGCGTCAATACGCAGGGTTCGGCACAGCTGAAGAATCAAATCAGCGGTACAAATATCTTTTAGATCAGGGGCAGACAGGGTTATCAGTTGCTTTTGATCTTCCGACTCAGATCGGGTATGATTCCGACGATGAGTATTCTGTAGGCGAAGTAGGCAAGGTCGGTGTTGCGATTGATACGTTAAAGGATATGGAGACTCTCTTTGACGGGATTCCTCTTGATAAAGTATCCACATCAATGACAATAAACGCGCCGGCATCTGTTTTGCTGGCATTTTATATTGCAGTCGGAGAAAAACAGGGCGTAAACAGAGAGCAGCTCAGAGGAACCATACAGAATGACATTCTGAAAGAGTACATTGCGCGGGGCACTTATATTTTTCCGCCGAAACCTTCCCTTCGTCTTATAACAAATATTTTTGAATTCTGCTCAAAAGAAGTGCCGAGATGGAATACAATAAGTATTTCCGGTTACCACATAAGGGAGGCCGGATCTACTGCTGCACAGGAAGTGGCATTTACAATTGCTGATGGAATTGAGTATGTAAGAGCTGCAATTGATACTGGCCTTGATGTGGATAAATTTGCCGGAAGGCTGTCCTTCTTTTTTAATTCTTACAATGATCTTCTTGAAGAAGTAGCGAAATTCAGAGCTGCACGAAGGATCTGGGCGAAGGTTATGAAGGAGAAATTCGGTGCGAAATCTGATAAATCAATGCGTCTCAGATTTCACACTCAGACAGGCGGGTCCACACTTACAGCTCAGCAGCCTGACAACAATATTGTCCGTGTTGCAATTCAGACACTTGCTGCTGTTCTCGGCGGAACCCAAAGCCTGCACACAAATTCAAGAGACGAGGCTCTGGGCCTGCCTACTGAGGAGGCAGTAAGAATTGCTCTCCGAACCCAGCAGATTGTGGCTCATGAATCAGGTGTTGCAAATAGTATTGATCCTTTGGCAGGTTCCTATTATGTTGAGTCTCTTACAGACAAGATAGAACAGCAGGTGTGGGAGTATCTTGACAAAATAGAAAATATCGGGGGTATGGTTCAGGCTATTGAAGCGGGATTTATACAGCAGGAGATTCAGGACGCTGCGTACAGGTATCAGCAGGAAATTGAAAAGGGCGACAGAATAGTTGTGGGAGTAAATCAATTTGTAATTGAAGAACAGGGCCCGAAAGATATCCTCAAAGTTGATCCGAGATTGAGAAAAGTGCAGATGGAAAAACTATCGGAAGTAAAGAACAACCGTGACAATTCTTCTGTTAAAGAAAAACTTAACGCTCTTCAAAAAGGTGCGCAGGATTCTGAAGTGAATCTCATGCCTCTGATTGTTGATGCTGCAAGAGAGTATGCTTCTCTCGGAGAGATATGCGGAGTTCTGAGAGAAGAGTTCGGAGAATATAAAGAATCAATTGTTCTGTAGAGGATTCTATGACGAAAAAGATAAGAGTACTTATAGCAAAGCCCGGGCTTGACGGACACGACAGAGGCGCAAAATATGTGGCGCGTGCACTCAAAGATTCCGGGTATGAAGTTATCTATACAGGAATACGCCAGACACCGAAGTCCATTGCGCAGACTGCTGTGCAGGAGGATGTGGATTTTGTGGGTTTAAGTTTACTTTCCGGAGCACATAATGAACTTTTTCCTGCTGTTGTGGACGAGCTCAGGAAAAATGATGCTGATGACATAATAGTATTCGGAGGGGGAGTCATACCTCAGGACGACATCCCCTTTTTAAAGGAAAAAGGTGTTAAAGCGGTGTTTACACCCGGCACACCAATAAAAGACGTTATCGATTTTATAGAGAAAAACCGGGAGCGTGTTTAACAATGAATCTTCCGGGCCTGGTACGCAAAGGAAAAATGCGGAGTATTGCCCGTGCTTTAAGCCTTATTGAAAACAACGAGCAGGGCAAAGAAGAGCTTATTGACAAACTTCACTCATATTGCGGAAATGCAGTTGTTTGGGGCGTCACAGGCCCTCCCGGTGCCGGGAAAAGCAGCCTTGTAGATCATATTATAACAAAATTGAGACAGGATAATAAGAAAGTCGGAGTAATTGCCGTTGACCCCAGCTCTCCGTTTTCCGGAGGTGCAATTCTGGGGGACAGAGTCAGGATGCAGTCCCACTCCACAGACAATGGGGTGTTTATAAGGTCCATGGCATCAAGGGGCCATCTCGGCGGTGTTGCGGAAACTACCGGAGATGCTGTTAAAGTTCTGGATGCTGCAGGTTATGATGTGATTATTCTGGAAACCATAGGTGTAGGCCAGACAGAAATTGATGTTATGCGTATAGCAGATATCATACTTCTTGTTATGGTTCCGGGGCTTGGAGATGAAATTCAGGCTTTAAAAGCAGGCGTTATGGAGATAGGCGATATCTTTATTGTAAACAAAAGCGATAAACCCGGAGCTGAAAAAGTAAAAGCGGAGATAGAGTACATTCTTTCCCTGAAATATGCATCAAACCCCGAAGAGAAAAATCCGGTTGTAATGACTTCTGCAGCAGACGGTACCGGAATAGATGAGCTGATGCAGACCGTGAAAACCTTTAATGCGGACATTTCTGCAAATGGAGTTCTATCAGAGCGGAGAAAAAAGCGAATAGAGTTTGAATTAAAAAAAATACTTACACGTAAAGTTGAGGAAGCAGTACATTACAATCTTAATGTTAAAAACAGAATTCATGAGTGGGTTAATGATATCTATAATAAAAAAGTGCCTCCTTATGGATTAATAAACAAACAGGCAGAACGTATTTTAAAGGAGCATACAAACTGATGATTTCAAAAATTAACCACATTGGTATTGCTGTCAGGTCTCTTGATAATGCAGTCCCTCTATATAGAGATGTCTTTAAATTTCAATACCTCGGAACCGAAGAAGTGGCGGATCAGAAAGTACGCGTTGCAATGTTCAGAATAGGGGAAGTGAAAATTGAGCTGTTGGAGCCTCTGTCAGAAGACAGCCCTATTGCTGTGTTCATAGAAAAAAGCGGCGAAGGTATTCATCACATTGCATATCAGACAGATGACATAAAAGAGGAAATAAAAGATTTTGTTTCCCGCGGCCTTAAAATGATAAATCAGGAACCGCGAAAAGGCGCGCATGAAACTGAAATTGCATTTGTACACCCGAAATCCACGGGAAGAATTTTGACTGAACTATGCCAGATCAAAGGAGAGACCCATGAGTAGGGAGAGAAAGATTCTTGATTTAAAAGCCCGTCAGGATATGGCAAAATTGGGAGGCGGCAAAGTAGCTATTGAAAAGCAGCACAAAAAAGGAAAACTTACTGCGAGGGAAAGAATAGAGCTTTTACTGGACAAAGACAGCTTTGAAGAGATCGATATGTTCAGAATAAACACCGGAGATGCCTTCGGTGTTTCTGATAAACAGATTTACGGCGACGGAATCATTACAGGATACGGAAGTATTCACGGCCGGCTTGTTTTTGTGTTCTCCTATGATTTTACAGTTTACGGCGGTTCCCTGTCACAGGTAGTTGCTGAAAAAGTTGTTAAAGTACAGGAACTTGCTGCAAAAGTAGGAGCTCCTATTATAGGGATTAATGATTCCGGAGGAGCGAGAATTCAGGAAGGCGTTGATTCTCTTGCCGGATATACAAGTATATTTTTAAGAAATGTTCTTCAGTCAGGAGTCATTCCGCAGATAAGTGCAATGGTAGGGCCTGCAGCAGGCGGTGCTGTTTATTCTCCTGCAATTATGGATTTTATATTTATGGTCAGGAAAACATCTTTCATGTTTCTCACAGGCCCTAAAATTGTAAAAACAGTTACTCACGAAGATGTTACTGCAGATCAGCTTGGCGGTGCAGATGTTCATGCAACAAAGAGCGGTATTACTCACTTTACATATGATGACGAGAAATCTCTGTTTGAGGGAATAAGAGAACTGATGACCTTTTTGCCTCAGAACAATACTGAAGAACCTCCTGTCAAAGAAACCGATGATTCCTGGGACAGGTCTGACGAGAATTTAAATTACATTGTTCCTGAAAATCCTCAAAAACCCTATGATATGAAAGAAGTAGTTAATTCCGTACTGGATGAGAACTACTTTTTTGAAGTACAGGAGCTCTATGCCCGGAACGTAATTGTCGGATTCGGCCGCATGAACGGAAGAGTGGTGGGAATAGTTGCAAACCAGCCCAAGGTTATTGCAGGAGTTCTGGACAGCAATGCCTCAACCAAATCAGCGAGATTTATAAGGTTCTGTGACTGCTACAATATTCCTGTTATTACTTTTGAAGATGTCCCTGGTTTTATGCCCGGAACAATTGAAGAGCACAATGGAATCATAAGGCACGGAGCAAAGATGCTCTACGCGTATGCAGAAGCAACAGTACCGAAAATTACTGTTATCACGAGAAAGGCGTATGGAGGTGCATTCTGCGTTATGAACTCAAAGCATCTCAGAGGTGATGTTGTTTATGCCTGGCCTACTGCAGAGATTGCAGTTATGGGGCCTCAGGGCGCAAGTGAGATAATTTTTAAGAAAGAGATTACCGCTGCGGAAGATCCCACTAAAAAACTTGCAGAAAAGGTTGAGGAGTATAAAGATAAATTTGCAAATCCCTATGTGGCAGCAGGCAAGGGTATTGTTGATGAGGTAATTGAACCTAAAATCACACGTTTCAAATTAATCAAGGCTCTTGAAATGCTGCAGAACAAGAGGGACGAAAATCCGCCTAAAAAACATGGAAACATTCCTTTGTAAGGAGGATATATAATGTTTGATAATGTAGCCCAGAATAACGGTTTGGTTATTGCACTTATAGGGATTACAGTTGTTTTTGTAGGTCTGGTTCTTATAGCGGTTATCATCTCCCTGTTTAACCGGGTATTTGAAAAAATAAGTGCAAAAGAGGATAAAGAAACGCAGGACAGTCACACAGGATTTGTTCTCCGCACTCCGAGGATAAAATTCGGCGGCAGGAAAATACCGGAAGACGAGCTTGTGGCGCTGACAGTTGCGCTTGAAATATTTCGTAAACTTCATATAGAGCAGTATCCGAACAAAATTACTTTTGCCCGGGGTACAAGCTTTTCTCCGTGGAAGACAGGTTTCAGATACGGACAGAGGTTGAATGTAAACAGAGGTACAAAATGAATGAAAAAGAGATAGTCCTTGAAATTCAAGGCAAAGAGTATAAAGTAATGATTGAAGAGTTTACTGCTGATAGTGCAAGTGTGCGTGTAAACGGAAACAAATATTCGGTTTCAATTAAAGATTTGGGTATTGAACAGGCAGCAGGAATCAAACCCGAGGCAGGGCCTGCCCGGAAACAGCCTCCGAGAGTAGAAGTAGGGCAGAAGAAAAAAACTCAGATGCAGAAACCCAAGGCTATTCCGAAAGATAATGCAATCCTGTCTCCGCTGCCGGGGCAGCTTTTAAAGCTGTTTGTTCAGGAAGGTGATTTTATTGAGGTCGGGCAAAGAGTGTGTGTACTTGAGGCAATGAAGATGGAAAATGAAGTTAACTCTACAGTCAGCGGTGTTATAATTGATATAAAATATAATGAAGGCGATACGATTAATCAGGGTGATATTCTGTTTCTTGTCAAACCTCCGGAGAACTAAAAATGGACGTACTGTTAAATGTAATACAAACAACAGGTTTTGCAAATATAACAATCGGCAATATTATTATGCTTGCAGTAGGATGTATAGCAATCTATCTTGCAATTGTTAAAGAATACGAGCCTCTTTTGCTTATCCCCATAGGATTCGGAATTATTGCAGGAAATATTCCTGCGATTGCTACTTTGCCAATAGGTGTCTACGATACTGTTAAAAACGGATACACTCAGAACAGTGTATTCAGCCTTATCTACTACGGTGTGACTTCCGGAATTTTTCCGCCATTAATCTTTTTAGGCATAGGAGCGCTTACTGATTTTTCAACTCTTATTTCCAATCCAAAAGCAGTTCTTCTCGGAGCAGCAGCCCAGCTTGGCATATTTGCAACTTATCTCGGAGCACTGGTTCTTGGTTTTACCAATTTGGAAGCAGCGTCAATCGGGATTATTGGCGGAGCTGACGGGCCTACTTCAATTTTTATCTCTTCACAGCTGGCGCCTCACTTACTCGGGCCCATAGCAATTGCAGCCTATTCCTATATGGCTCTTGTCCCTATAATTCAGCCTCCTATAATGAGGTTTCTTACAACAAGAAAAGAGCGAATAATCAGGATGAAGCCCCCGAGAATGGTATCAAAAAAGGAGAAGATACTTTTCCCTATAATTGTTACGATAATGTCAGCTTTGATAGCTCCGGGCTCTTTATCCCTTGTAGGTATGCTTATGCTTGGAAATCTTTTAAAAGAGAGCGGAGTGACAGGCAGGCTTGCAAAAACAGCCGGATCAGCACTGCTTGACATTTGTACAATTCTGCTCTCCTTTGCAGTAGGTGCGTCTACTCAGGCAACAAGGATTGTTGATGGTGTCAATATGGGATTTTTAACTCCAAAATCTATTGGAATTTTTGTCCTTGGTTTATTATCTTTCATGATAGCAACTTTTGGCGGTATTCTTTTTGCAAAGTTTATGAATTTGTTTTTAAAGGAGAAATTAAATCCTCTCATAGGTGCATCAGGAGTATCTGCAGTTCCAGACTCTGCGAGAGTTGTTCATAACTTTGCCTTAAAGTACGATAAGGATAACCATCTTTTGATGCATGCCATGGCTTCAAATGTGTCGGGAGTTATAGGTTCCGCCATTGCTGCCGGAGTGTTTATAGGGATTTTCAAATAGTTTTTTTAAAGAGCAGGTTGTTTAATTATGACATTAAAGCGGTGCTATCCAAGAAGTAGTATCTATCGTAAACTATAAATGCCATTACAGGCTGATTTCGATAAAAGGCATGAATTTTTTTGGACAATCACTCTTTCAGTAATATCATTTATGAGATTGTAAAAGCAAAGGCACTCTCTTTGGAAAAGAGTTTGAATCATCCTCTTGTAAGTACTAACGGCGTTGTAAGGCCTACACGTGTTGAAGTAAATCTCGATACCATAAAAGGAAATTACTTTGCAGTAAAAAGATATGTGGGCAAGGCAAGTGTAATGGCAATTTTAAAAGCCAATGCCTACGGCCACGGACTTGTCCGAATAGCACAGTTGATGGAAAGTATCGGAAGCGATTACCTTGGAGTTGCAGTGCTGGAAGAAGGCCTGCTTTTAAGGGAAAAGGGCATTCACATTCCGATTTTAGTGCTGGGCGGCATTCTTGGTAATCAAGTCCCCCATTTTATTAAAAATGATCTTACCATTACAGCTTCTTCTATTGATAAACTTCTAATAATTGAAAGTGTCGCAGGCAAGCTGGGGACAAAAGCCAAAGTGCATCTTAAAATAGATACGGGAATGGAGCGGATAGGAGTTCATTATTACAATGCGGAAAATTTTATAAAAGCAGCTTATGAATGCGGGAACATAGAGGTTGAAGGAATTTTTTCACATTTTGCAAATTCCGATTCTGCAGATCTTTCCCATGCAGAGTTGCAGATATCGAGATTCAGAGAAGTTCTTGATCTCTTTAAAAAAAACGGATTACAGAAACCGCGTTTTGTACACATGGCAAATTCCGGTGCTATTCTGCAGATTCCCGATTCTCTTTTTAATATGGTGCGGCCCGGTATAGTTCTCTACGGTGTTTATCCCTCTGCTGATGTTAAAAAAACAGTGAGGGTTGAACCTGCACTTTCATGGAAATCCCGGGTTGTATATTTTAAAGTTGTTCTGCCCGGTCATCCTGTAGGTTACGGGTCAACGTGGAAGGCAGAAAAGCCTGTACGTGCTGTAACAGTTCCTGCAGGATATGGTGACGGTTACATGCGTAGCATGTCCGGGAAGGCAAAAGTTATTATCAGGGGCAGACAATATCCTGTTATAGGAACTATATCAATGGATCAGATTGTAGTTAATATTGGTAATGACAGCGCTTTTAATGATGATGAAGTTATACTCATCGGCAATAGCGGGAGTTCTGTAATAAGAAGTGAGGATCTTGCCGAATGGGCAAATACGATTCCGTATGAGATATTGACAAATATAAATACAAGGGTGCCGAGGGTTTATTTGGGCGGGGATGATTGACAAAATCATATAAAGACCTCAGAGATGTACGGCCAGACGTACAGCCGTACGTCTCTACCCCATCAATATAAAACCTGTTGATTTTTCCGTAAAAAATATTAAATTATAAAGACCTTATATGTTCATTCTATCTGCTCCTTAATAATTGGATATGTTGACAGGATCGCAGGAATTCTATCAGGAAAAATTTTACAGGTTTTATTCTGATATAACGGATAATTTATGGATTTAATTAAAAAAAAGTGCGGGTTGATTATAAATCCCATAGCAGGTATGGGCGGGCCTGTGGGACTCAAAGGAACTGATGGAGAGGAGATACTGAAAAAAGCTGTTGAGCTTGGTGCTGTGCCAAGAGCGCAGAAAAGAGCAGGGGAAGCGTTGTCAAAATTAAGAAAGCTGAAAGAAAATATAGAAGTAATTGCAGGGCCCGGGCCTATGGGCGAGGATGCAGCAAGAGAGCAGGGATTTTCGGTTATTGCGGCAGGCAGTATAACAAAAGACAAAACAACAGCAGAAGATACAAAGAAAATAGCCGAGCAGATGCAGAAAATGGGTGTTGAAATTATCCTTTTTGCAGGCGGCGATGGCACTGCAAGGGACATATATGAAGCTGTAGGAACAGAACAAGTATGTCTTGGTATCCCGTCAGGTGTAAAAATTCATTCGGCTGTATATGCAGTAAACCCGGAAGCAGCAGGAGAAATTGCCGTGCAGTATCTTGAATCAAAGATAAAAAACTGTACGGAAGCAGAGGTTATGGATATTGACGAAGGCGCATTACGTCAGGAAATCATTAACACAAAGCTTTATGGATATTTAAAAGTCCCGGCAGAGCAGACAGGCCTGCAGAGGCTTAAAAAAGGATCTTTGTCATCTGAAGAGCATATTCACCAGGCAATAGCACATGATATAATTGAAACGATTTCTGACGATTATTATTATATTATCGGAGCAGGTACTACGCTGCGGCCGATAATGGAAATTTTCAATCTTGAGTTTTCCCTTTTGGGAGTTGATATCTTTTATCAGGGAAGGCTTGTATTAAAAGACGGCAGAGAATCTGAAATCAAAAAAATAATTAAGGGCAGGAGGTGTAAACTCATTATCACGCCTGTAGGCGGCCAGGGCTATATTTTCGGGAGAGGGAATTTACAGCTCAGCCCGGATGTCATAAGGCGTGTTGGCAAGGAAAATGTTGTTATTGCTGCAACAGGCAGAAAGCTTCAGGGCTTGAAGGGAAGGCCTCTTCTCTCTGATACGGGAGACAGAGATACTGACAAATATCTTGAAGGATTTTACAGGATTGTGACCGGCTATCATGAAAGTACCATTTACAAAGTGATTAGCTGATTTTTATTCGGATTTACACTTAGCAATCTGCTGAATGTATGCTTTTCAGCCGATTGAAATGATTGATATGTTACAGAAAGAATTAAATTTTATCAGAATTTTCCAATGAAGTACAGATCTGAATTTGTTAATATGCTGAAAATATGTGAGTTAGATTAATAGCACGTTCTTGTATTTTTCGGCAGAATTTATTGTTTAAAAATATTTTTCCAATAGTTAAGGATTAGAATGATTGTTGCAGCTTAATAAGGTTTGTCAGGAAGTATGAATTTTTCAAAAATACTGCATGTACATTCAGAAGGAGAATAATTATGTTTGATGCGGGAACTTATATCGAAAGAAGGAAAAAATTAACAGAGGATCTGAGTTCGGGAATAGTGGTTTTATTTGGCAATGAAGAAAGCCCGATGAATTACGAGGACAACCAGTACAGATTCCGCCAGGACAGTACGTTTCTCTACTTTTTCGGACTTTCCTATCCGGGGCTTTATGCTGTTATTGACATTGATGAAGGCCGTACAACAATATTCGGTGATGAACTGACAGTTGATGATATTGTATGGATGGGTACTCAACCGACAATTAAAGAGAAGAGCCTGAAAGTAGGTGTTGACAAAACAGCGCCGGTACAGGATTTCTATTCCTGTATTTCGGAAAACAGAGAGAAAGGAAGAAAAATTCATTATCTCCCGCCATACAGGGCGGAGCACTTCCTTAAACTATCCCGGCTTACTATGCTGCCTCCTGAAAAAATTAAAAGCGGAGCTTCCGTAGAATTGATAAAAGCAGTTGTTGCACAGCGCAATTACAAGTCTTCCGAGGAGATAGAGGAAATTGAGAAAGCTGTAAATATCTCTGCTGATATGCATCTTGCAGCTTACAGAATGGCCAGGCCGGGTATTACAGAAGCGGAAGTAGCTGCAGAAGTATACAGAACAGCCCTGTCTGCCGGAGGAGATCTCTCTTTTCCGATAATTGCGACTATTCACGGAGAGACTCTGCATAACCATTTTCATGGTAATGTACTTAAAGAAGGGGATATTTTTCTTCTTGATGCAGGAGCTGAAACAGAGATGGGTTATGCAGGAGATCTTTCGAGCACAATGCCCGTAAGTAAAAAATTTACTGAAAAGCAGAAAGAAATTTATCAGATTACAGTAGATGCCCATGAGGCTGCTGCTGCAATGCTTCGCCCGGGAATCAGATTTAAAGACGTTCATCTTAAAGCATGTAAGACCATTGCCCAGGGAATGAAAGACCTTGGATTTATGAAAGGCGATATTGAAGAAGCAGTAGCACAGGGAGCGCACGCCTTGTTTTTCCCATGCGGCACAGGACATATGGTGGGCCTTGATGTGCACGATATGGAAAATCTCGGAGAAAAGTATGTAGGTTACAAGGGAGAGGAAAAGAGCACTCAGTTTGGTTTAAAATCTTTGCGCCTTGCAAGAGAACTTGAACCGGGATTTGTGCTCACAATTGAGCCGGGTATTTACTTTATTCCCGAACTTATAGATAAGTGGAAGGCAGAAAACAGGTTTAGGGATTTTGTAAATTATGATAAAGTTGAATCCTATAAAAATTTCGGCGGTATGAGAAACGAAGAGGATTTTTTAATTACGGACCAGGGTGCGCGCCTTCTCGGCAAGGAGATCCCCAAAAGAATCCATGACGTAGAAGCGGTCCGCAGTTTGTAAATTCTTCATTTAATCAGGGAGAATCTGTGTACTCCATAGATTTTTATAAAAAGCTTTCTTTAAAAAAAGTCAAGCTGGAGACAGGCATGTTTCTCATTGAGGGAGAAAGGGCCGTATCTCAAATATGTGTTTCTTATCCTGATGCTGTCGCGGAAATTGCCTGCACTGAAATCTACGCAGATAAATACATGGAGTTTCCGCAGAAAATTGTGGACGAAAATCAATTTAAGAAATTCAGCAGCGTAAAGACTCCCCAGGGCATAGCTGCAATTATCAGGATTCCTCAGGGAGTCTACAATTCAAAGCTGCCTGTTAATCCAGGGGAGAGAATTCTGCTTCTTGACAGTGTTCAGGATCCGGGAAATACAGGTACGCTTATCAGGTCTGCTGCTGCATTCGGTTTTGACGGAGTTGTACTTTCAGACAAATGCGCTGACCCGTTTTCATCAAAAGTAGTACAATCCACAGCAGGTTCGATTTTAAGCCTTTGGATAAGAAAAACACGGGATTATCTTTCTCTATGTGTAAAACTTAAAACCGATGGCTTTAAGTTTGCAAGTGCAGACCAGAGAGGCGCTGAGCCTCCGGATGTTTTAAAGGATATATGTCCCTTTGTCCTTGCCTTGGGTAATGAGGCATCGGGGCTCTCCTCCGGTATTAGAAACATAACAGATGTGTTTATCGGAATTTCGATGGATTCTTCAAGAGTGGAGTCTTTAAATGTTGCTGTAAGCGGAGCGATTTGCATGTATTCTGCATATAGAAAATAATATAAGAGGAATGGCATAATAAAGAACTATGTACAGCAGGAGAAGGTTTGATGATTTCAGGCAGAACGGAAAAAGAACAGGATATAATAGAAGCTATTTATAATGAAGGTCAGGGGCATGTGTTTCGTTTTTGGGATGAATTGTCTGATCAGGATAAAACAGAGCTTATAAATCAATTGTCAGGAATTGATTTTAATTTGATTAAAAACCTGCACAGAGATTTTGTCGGCAGTCCTGAAGAGAGCAATAAAAATTACAATCTGGAACCTGCTGAAATAATTTCCATACCGAGAACAGACAAGCAGAAAAAAGCTGAGGAAGAAGCAAGATTAACAGGGGAAAAGGCGCTTGCCGACGGCCGCGCAGCTGCATTTCTTGTTGCAGGAGGCCAGGGTACAAGGCTTGGTTTTAACGGGCCGAAGGGATGTTTCCCCATAGCACCTGTAACAGGAAAGACTCTGTTTGAAGTTCACGCAGATAAAATACTGGCAGCAGCAGAAAAGTATAATGTCATTATTCCATGGTATATTATGACAAGTGAGGCAAATCACGATGCAACTGTAAGTTATTTTGAAGAAAACGGATTTCTCGGTTTTAATAAAAAAGATGTGATGTTTTTCAAACAGGAGATGCTTCCTGCTGTTGATAAAAACGGCAGGCTGATTCTTGATTCAAAAGCTCATGTTTTTATGAGCCCAAACGGGCACGGCGGATCGTTTCCCGCTCTGTTTAAAAGCGGTGCGCTTGATGACATGGAGAAAAGATCAATTGATATAATATCATACTTTCAGATTGATAACGTACTGGTAACAATTATAGACCCGGTTTTTATTGGGTACCATATTAAACAAAAGGCAGAGATGTCCTCCAAAATGGTAGAAAAAGCATTCCCCGAAGAAAAGGTGGGAGTGTTCGGAAGAGTAGACAATAGGCTCGTAGTTGTTGAATACAGCGACCTGAGCAGGAATGATATGTATGCGGTAAATCAGGACGGATCTTTAAAATACGGAGCAGGCAGCATTGCTATTCACCTGATAAACAGGGATTTTGTCCGCCACAATATGCAGGAAGGAATGACTCTTCCCTTTCATGTTGCTCATAAAAAAGTTCCCTATGTTGATGAAAAAGGGGCTCGAATAGTTCCAGATGAACCTAACGGATATAAATTCGAGACTTTTGTTTTTGATGCACTGTCAAGAACAACATCATCAGTGATCATGGAAGTAGCAAGAGAGGATGAATTCAGCCCTGTTAAAAACAGAGAAGGAGAGGATTCGGCTGAAACCGCTAAAAGGGATATGTCAAATTTCTTCGGTGCCTGGTTTGAGAAAACAGGAGTATCTGTACCGAGAGACGCAGGCGGGAATGTTAAAACTGCTATTGAAATCAGCCCGTTTTTTGCAGCAGATGAAAAAGAATTTAAAGGTAAGAGTGTTTCTGAAATTGATTTTTCCAGGCCTGTTTATTTCGGCCCTGAAAACAGGAGACAATTATAAATGATGAATACAATTGATAATTTATTCAGAGACCCTGTATTCGTAAAGGTCTTTATGACATTATCAGCATTTGTTTTTATAGGGGCGTTTGTGGCATTTTTCAGACGGCTTCTTACAGTGCTTTCAGTAGCAGATGAAAGAAAGTCGAGATACAAGCGCCTGATAAGCATTACAGCGGCTATTGTCTTTGTAATAATTTTCCTGAGAGTCTGGATATATCCGCTTCTTATGTCTCTGTTTAGCCCAAGTATATCAGGAAAAGTTTTAAGTTCTATTTTTCTCTTCCTTGTGGTCAGCATTGCAGCTTTTTTTGCAGGCAGGCTTCTTATCCCGAGGGAAATGGAATCGGAGAAAAAGAATCAGTATCAAAAATTAATTAATGCTGCTTTCCTTGCCCTGTATCTGATTTTTATGGTACAAGTCTGGTCTGATGTTCAGATTTTCAGGGATACAATTGTACGGCGTATAATTTCCTCGGTAGTATCTTTTACTATTATTTATATTATTTTCGTTTTTGTCAGGAAGTTTATTAATTCTCTGAAAATTGATATTGCAAAGCGGCATGTTTATCGTAAACGTGCAACATATACAACTACACTTATATATCTGCTTTTACTTATTCCGATATGGGCAGGATCCACAAAGCAGTGGGCAACTGTTTTTTCAGTTACCGGCGCAGGTGTTGCTCTTGCTCTGCGGGATGTTCTGTTGAACCTTGCAGGCTGGGTGTACATTGTTTTCCGCAGGCCGTACCGTGAAGGCGACCGTATAGAAATGGACACAATAAAAGGTGATGTCATTGATATACAGCTTTTCCAGACAACACTGCTTGAGATCGGCAACTGGGTCGGAGGCGATCAGAGTACCGGCCGGATGATACAGTTACCTAACGGAAAAATATTTCAGATGCCGCTTTTTAACTACACAAAGGGCTTTGAATATATATGGGATGAAGTTTCCATTCTTGTTACATTTGAGAGCGACTGGCATAAAGCGGAAGAGATGCTTTTAAAAGCAGGGGATGAAGTAAGCCGTGATATTCAGTATCAGGTAAAGAGTAAAATCAGAAGGCTGGAGAGTAAATATCTTATCTATTATACTACATTCACGCCGATTGTTTACATTGATATTAAAGAGAGCGGCGTACAGCTTACGCTTCGTTTTCTGACAGAAACAAAGAAACGGAGATCATGGGAGAACATCATCAGCCGTAAAATCATGGAAGATATAAATTCATTAACTGATGTTGCATTGGCTTACCCTACTGTACGTGTGTACAAAAGCGGAGAAAACAGTTCGGATAATAAATGAGAAAAGTCAAGTTGAAAAAAACAGTAAAATCTGCTGTCAAGGTTTCTGCAGTACTTGCAGGTTTTATTTTTTTCATCCTGCTTTTATTGTGGGCTGCATTAAACCACATTGAAGGCAAGGCGCAAAAGATGCTCTCTTCTTCTCTAAAAGGCAGCGTTGAAATAAAAGATATATATTTCAAATATCCCTTTAAACTGACAGTAACAGATTTTTCCATGGATTTGGAAGATGGAACTTTTTTTGCATCGAAAAGACTTTATGCAGACCTTGATGTTCTGTCTCTCCTGAAAAGAAAAATTAAAATTAACAGCTTTTCTCTGGATTCTCCTGTTTTCCGTGCAGGACACGGCATTGATGGAAATTCAGGAGAAAAAACAGACAGTACAGAAAAGCAGAACAAAGAAGATCCGAAACCTATGCCCTTTTCTCTGGATATTTCCGATGTAAGAATTTCATCTGCCGGCCTGACATTCCCTTTGAAAAATAGAGGAGAGAGTTTTAAGATTAAAGGCCTGAGTTTAATTATTAAAAGCAGCAATTTTAACAGAAAACAGAAGAATATACTTAAAGGCATAACTGTGCAAGCAATTTTGTCCTCTGATTCCGGTAATATTGAGTACATAACAAAAGAAAAGAGCCGTACCTTAAATTTTAACAGTAAAATCAGCCTCAATTTGCAGAGTGAAGGAAAATGGGATGCAGATGCGAGAATAGAAGTAAAACCCGGTTCTGATACTCCGGGAATTTCATTATCACTATCAGCAGGATGCAGCAGTTCGGTTGACACTCTCCTGCTCAGGGATTTTTCTGTGGCAATAGGAAATAGACGGATTATCTCTTCAGCAGGTTTAATGTATTTTCCTTTTACGGACAGCTCGGGCTTTTCCGTTAGATTTTCAGGGGACAGAGTAAACCTTGCAGAAATAGCCAGAGTTGCAGGATTTTTTACTGCTGATTCAGCTATGGAAATTTCCGGAAAATTATTGCCTGTTAAAGGAAGAGTTTATGGTAATTTTAAAGAACCGCAGGGTTATATTTCCATTGCTGCTGAAGCTTTGCAAATAATTTCAGACAGCCTTGAAATAGAGTGCAAAAAAGCAGGAGCTATGTTCCGCTCAGGAATAGAATCCGAATCATCAGGCATAAAGGGCGGAATTCGGCTGTTTGCAGATAATTTCGGGATTTATTCGGAAGATTCAACTTTGTTTGATATGTATAAGGGCGTTTTCAGTATAGATGCTGCTTTTAATGATAGTTTAATTCCGGTATATGCCGAACTTGCCGGAAGAGTGGATTCCGTATTCGGAGGGCACATATTCCTGTCAGGCAGCTACGAGAGAGAAAACAGTGCAGATAGTTTTAGTGCTGCATTTAAAATATCCGTAGATTCGGTTGATGCCTGCCTGGTTCCGGGGAACAAAGAAAATTACAGAGGAATTCTTTCAGCAGATATATCAGCAGAAGCAGAGAGTGCAGACAGGATAACTGCTTCAGTAAAATTATCCGGCCGTAAAATTCAAATAGCATCAGGCCGGGATTATCTAACCCTGCCTGACATTTCATCATGTATGAAGTTCCGTGCTGAAAGGGATGCAGGAAAAATCTGGCATATTAAAAACGGCCTTTTTACAGCAGGAGAGTTCATTGAAATTCCTTTTACAGGCGGTTTTGATCCTGCCAAATCCTTTTTTCGGTTTTCTGCAAATAGAGGTGTAATTAAAACTGAGGCAATAAGGAACCTGTGGCAAAATACAAAGGGAATAGATTATATCCCGGTTAAGATACAGGGGGATCCGGAATTTAATCTTAAATTCGTTTTCATTCCGGGAGATAACCCATATTACAAGGGCTCTGCAGATTTAACTTTGTCTGATATGGATTTTTCCATGCCCGCGGATTCAATAGATTTTTCAGGTATTAACGCAAATATTTCTTTAAATCTTAATCAGGATGCTGCATCTTTTACAGGAGCGCTTGGTTTTGATTCCCTGAATGCACCGAACATAAGGCCTCAGGCTTTCGGTATGTCAGAGATTAAATTTAAGGGAACAAGAGAAGAGAGCGGCAGAGTAAAGATCGATTCTCTGACCCTGAAATTTGACAGGGGGTTAATTAACGGCGGCCTGTCCGGTTTTATGGAAGAGAAATCAGCAGCATGCACAGGGGCTTTTTTCTGGAGGGCAGACTCTTTTGAGAACAGCATGTCCCGGGTTTCGGGCAGAGGAAGGGCAGACCTTGGATTCAGTATCATAATGACAGGCGATACAATTTCTGTGAAGGGATTAAGCACAGCTGATTCTGTGTTTTTAAAAGCAGGGACTTCTGTTGCTCTGGAAAACCTCAGTATGAGGGTTCCCTTTAATTTTCATGTCTCCTCAGAAGGGTCGTTTTATACAGAAGATAAATCCGGCTTTTCCATGCTGTCAAATACAGGGGATTATTTTTTACAGCGCACAGTTTATAAAAGCCTGTATTCTGAAATTGGGACCATACACGCAGACAGAATAAGTATAAACCGGTTTACAATAGATAAACCTGATATTGACATCGTGATAAAAAACGGTACTGTTACAATGCCTTTTTTCGGCGCTTTTCTGATGGGGGGAAGTGTCGGAGGGTATGCGCAGGTTAATGCTGATAATTTTAAGGAGGGCGGAGTTAAGTATCTGTTTAACTGCCAGTTTTCTAATATAGATGCCAACTATATTGCAGGGCCGGGAAAGGGGGAGAAGACAGTTGTCAATGCCACAGCCTC
>JAGGVB010000109.1 GCA_021158245.1 bacterium
TATCCTAATCCGTTTAACAGCTCCACTACAATATCTTATACAATACCGTCTGCCGGAAAAGTTACGATTTTAATTCGTGATTCAAAAGGCAGGAAAGTAAAAGAATTGTACAAAGGGAAAACAGGATCAGGATCACATTCAATTTCATGGCCTGGCATTGACGGGTACGGCAATAGTGTACCTTCAGGGTTATATTTCGCAGAAGTCATATTTGATAATAAAATATTTGTAAAAAAAATCCTTTTAGTCCGGTAGATTTTTATTTATTAACAATATGTAAAGGGCGTTTAAGAACGCCCTTTTAATTTTCATTATGGATAGATCATGTTACTTAGACAAGGCAGGAAGAATCTGCAATTTATTATTAATTTAGTATATTTAATTGCGGTTTATTATCTTATAAATGTTCATGCAGCTTATTCTCAGATTATTGTCAGCATGGGTGATTCCGTACGCACATGTAAAGGCCTTGATTTTTCTGTCAGTGTCGGAATTAAAAGCTCTGTAGCCCTAAGCTCATTAATTGCATATCAGATTAAGGCTGTATTTAACCAGGATCTCTTAAGGGTGATTGATGTTGATTATACAAATTCATTGTTTGAGGATTGGACAGCAAACACCTGGAATGTAAGTGATTCAATAATTTCTATTGCAGGTTTTTCAATTGATGAATCTAATTTTTGTGAAGACTCAGCTTCTCTTTTCAATATACTTTTTTCAGTGAGAAATGATACAGTTTGTACAGATAGTATAAAAATAGAACATGCTGTGTTTTATACTATAAATGACGCTGTGCAGGCAGATTTAGAGGGTAAAGCAGTTGTATCAATTATCCACAATGTACCGCCGGTAATCAAAGCTTTTCCGGAAATAACTATTTTTGAAGACAGTTCCAAATCAATTTTCCTGTCTAAATACATATCTGATCAGAATGACTCAATCAATAAATTGGCAATATCAATTATACCATCAAAACCGGAATTCCAGTGTCATATTGATACTGCTGATTGGGTATTACTTTTAAAACCTCGGCATAACTGGTCAGGGAATGGTATTCTATCAATTAAGGCAGAAGATCCTGTAGGCCTTTCCGACAGCATTGGAGTGCCGTTTACTGTCATCTCTCTTCCTGACTCACCCGGCTCGTTTTCACTAATCTGTCCTAATGACAGTGCCCTTGTGTTAAGAGACGAACCTGTAAATTTTGCGTGGCATTCATCAAAAAATTATGATCCCGGAGATTCTGTTACATACAGATTTTTCCTTGACGATGATTCACTTTTCAATTCTCCCAAAAGTGTTGTATCAATTTCAGATACAACATTTACTATGTCTTCTCTTCCTGAGAATGGAAAATATTTCTGGAAAGTAATAGCTTTTGATAATAATTGTCTTTATACAGTTTGTGATAAAATATTTATGATATATTTCATGGACTTATCATCAGTGGATACTGCCGGAGTAAAAAGTATAGCTTCTTATAATCTTTGTCAAAACAGGCCTAACCCGTTTAACTGTAGTACTGAAATAGTTTTTAATCTGCCTGAGAGAGAACATGTTGTAATTAATATTTATAATTCATTGGGCAAGCATATTCAAACCATTACAAATAAAATATACGACAAAGGATTATATGAAATAAAATGGGATGCAAAAGATGATTATGGACTGGATGTGTCATCAGGAGTCTATATTATCCGCATGAATGCAGGTAAGTTTTGTGCAACAAAAAAAATGATATTGATCAGATAAAAAAAGGAGCAGACAGCAGCTGCTCCTTTTTTTGCCGGTAAATGAAATTTTAGCTATTGTCTTTTGCAAATTTAAGCATGAAGTCAGTAAATTCTTTAATACCCTCATAGGGCATTGCATTGTACATGGAGACCCTGATACCACCTACTGATCTATGCCCTTTAATTCCTCCAAAACCGTTTGCAGTTGCTTCTTCAATAAATTTTTTCTCCAAATCTTCAGTTGGAAGGCGGAAAACAGCATTCATAAATGATCTGGAATCTTTTTCAACAGGGCATTTGAAAAAACCGCTGTTTTCATCAATTGTGCCGTATAACAGATCTGCTTTTTTATTATTTTCTTTTTCAATTGCTTCAAGGCCGCCGCTTGATTTTATCCATTCCAGTACCAGCTTAACAACGTAGATTGAGAAGGTCGGGCCTGTATTAAAGAGAGAATCTTTTTCAACATGAGTTGAGTATTTAAGCATTGTTGGAAGATTCGGGTTGCATTTGGAAAGAATATCGTCCTTTAGAATTACAATTGTCACTCCTGCAGGGCCAAGATTTTTTTGTGCTCCGGCATATATTAAACTGAAATTTTCCACATTGACCTTGCGTGAAAGGATATCACTTGACATGTCAGCGATTAACGGTACATTCCCGGTATCAGGAAAATCCTTATACTGTGAGCCGGATATAGTATTGTTTGATGTAAGGTGAACATATTCACTTGACGGATTAAGGCTCAGATTATTATTTTTCGGGATAAATGAAAATTTCTGGTCTTCTGAAGAACCAGCAATATTAACATTACCAAAACGTTTTGCTTCTTTAATAGCTTTTACAGACCATGCTCCTGTATTTATGTAATCAGCAGATTTGCCTTCTGTCAGAAGGTTCATGGGAATCATGAAGAATTGTGAGCTTGCACCGCCCTGCAGAAAAAGAATGTGGTAATTCTCAGGGATGGAAAAAAGCTCTTTTAAAAGTGCTTTTGCTTCTGAATGTATTTCTGCATAATCTTTTGCGCGGTGGCTTAACTCCATTACTGCCATTCCGGTATTGCGATAAACAGGAAGATCTGTTTTTATCTGTTCAAGTACTTGAAGGGGAAGTGTAGCAGGGCCTGCATTAAAATTCCAAATTCTTTTTGCCATGTGTGGCCTCCTATTTTTTTAAAATTCTTTAATGATTTTAACTACAATATCACTAATGCGAAGCATATTTTCTTTGGTTGATGCACCAATATGCGGAGTCATCTGCACGTTTGGGGCATCAAGAAGGGGAGAGTCTGCAGGAGGAGGATCTGAGAACCAGACGTCGTTTGCATAGTGCCCTATTTTTCCGCTTTTCAATGCATCTGCGATATCCTGTTCTACAACACATTTACCCCTGCCTGTATTAATTATTGTTACTCCGTCTTTCATTTGGGCAATGGTATTTTTATTGATCATTCCTATTGTTTCTTCTGTCTGAGGTACATGAATAGAGATATAGTCCGATTCAGACAATACTTCTTCAAGAGTTTTCATTTCCGTATAGTCAGATTTCTTTACGTACTTGTCGTATGCAATAACTGTCATTCCAAAAGCTGCTGCTCTTTTTGCTACCTCTGATGCAATACGGCCTGCGCCTATGAGGCCGAGAGTTTTCCCGTAAAGCTCGGTTCTTTTAAGCTCTTTTTTTATCCACTTGCCTTGCTTCATGCTATTGTGGCCTTCGATAAGTCTGCTTGCAACGGAAATTATGTGGGCAAAAGCAAGCTCAGCAACTGCTATGCTTGATGCCTCCGGAGTATTATGTACGGTGATTCCTTTTTCAGCTGCATAATCAAGATCAACATTATCAAGGCCTACTCCGCCCCTGATAACCAATTTCAGGTTTGGAGCATTATCAATGTACTCCTTTGTTACTTTGGTTTTGCTTCTGATTAAAACTACATCAGCATCATTAATCTGAGCTTTATCATCAGTTACTTCACCGAATTCCTTAAGCCTTTCAGGAAGAGATGCATCAAAAGCGTCTGAGATTAAGATTTTCATAAGGATACCTCCTGTATATTAATTATTATTCGATTTTCTGCATTCTAATCAAGCATATGAATAACAACACCGCTGGCAAGTTTGGGTTCAAACCATGTGGATTTCGGCGGCATTACATTGCCTGAATCCGCAACTGAGATTAGCTGATCAATTCCAGTGGGAAAAAGTGCAAAAGCTACTTTGAATTTGCCTGAATCAACCAATCTTTCCAATTCATCAAGGCCTCTTATGCCTCCTACAAAGTTGATCCGCTTGTCCTTTCTTGGATATTCTATAGACAAAACAGGCGACAGCAGGTTTTCCTGAAGAATCGCAACATCAAGGCTGGATACAGGGTCTGAATTATCAAAAGACTTTTCCATAGCCACAAGCTTATACCATTTCCCTTCAATATACATTCCGAATGTATGAAGAGTTTCAGGCCTGTAGGTTGAATTCCTGGATTCAACAGTAAATTTCTTTTCAATCTCCTTAATAAATTCATCAACAGAGAAATCTTTAATATCTTTTACAACGCGATTATAATCAAGAATCTTCATCTGTGAATCAGGAAAGATCACGGAGAGGAAATAGTTGTATTCTTCTTTTCCCGTATGGTTGGGATTTGCCTGCATACGTTCATTGCGGACGCGTGCAGCAGCAGCAGAACGATGATGGCCGTCTGCAACGTAAAGGTAATCAATTTTTGTGAATGCCTTTACAATACTATTTATAAGGTCATTATTGTCAACAAGATATACTGTGTGCTCAACTGAGTAATCGCCGGTGAAATTATATACGGGGTCTTGCTTGACCGCCTCTTCGATTAATCTGTTAATTTGTTTATCCTCTCTATATGTGAGGAATACGGGCCCTGTTTGAGCATTAAGGCTGTCAATATGTTTCATCCTGTCATTTTCTTTATCAATTCGTGTAAATTCATGTTTTTTAATTATATCATTCTCGTAATCATCAACAGATGCTGCAGCAATCAGGCCTATTTGTGTGTGGCCTCCCATTTTTAATTTGTAAATGTAGAAGCAGGGTTTCTCATCCTGTTTTAAAACTTCATTATTAATAAGATTTAAAAGATTCTCTTTACCCTTCTCATAGACTTTGTCATCATAGATGTCAATTGACGGGTCAAGGTCGATCTCAGGTTTAACAACGTGTAAAAAAGAGTAAGGGTTGTCAGAAACTTTTTCACGGGCCTCATTACTGCTGAGAACGTCATAGGGGGGAGATGCTACTTCCATGATTTTTTCTTTCACGGGCCGCATTCCGCTGAAAGGTTTGATAATTGCCATAACTACTCCTATTATTTTTTATTAACACCTGAACCTATACTTTTAGAATATCCCTTTAAAACAAGGGGACAGATAAATTGTAACTTAATGTAATTTAAGGGAGTAAAGCTCCGATTTTTTTCTATTCAGGATAAAGCTGAAATATTCTGATATTGTCAAGACTTACACTGTACTGATCGGAGATACCCTTTACCCAAAATCCTGTATAGCCCCGCATATATGCAGGGCCGAATCCACCCTTATCCCGTATATCCTGAATACGCTTTCCGTCAACGTATAACTGCATGCGGTTGCCGATTTTAACTATATCAATATAATAAGGGCGGCTTTCTGAGCATGGATCTTTATCAACACTTGCAAGAAGCATGTACCCCGGGTTTTTCCTTATCTTACTTGCACCTTCAGTACCGGTACTTTGACTGTGGTTGTGATAATCAATTATATAGCTTCGGAGTTTTTTTGTATAGAGCATTAGATTGCCCGAAGGATCCGGAAGATTTTTAAGAAAGTTTTTTTCGTCCGGGTTTTGAGCACAAATAATAACTGCACACAGGCCGGATGAGTCGTTTACCGTAGTTTCAAATTCAAGAAGGAAGTCACCTGATAATTCTTTTTTAAACCACATAACAATACCTTCGTCTTTAGTTATTCCAGTCAGACGAAGAGCACCGGTTCCTGTGATTTGTCCTTTTCCTTTCCCCTGGATAAGCCAGTTATCAAGATCAGTATCAAAATTTTCAAGGGCTATGAGCTTAGCCGAAAATCCCTGAACCTTCATTCTGGGAAGGACAGATTCTTTTTTTGTACTGCATCCTGTGAACAATACAGACAAAAAGACAGTTATAATAATCCCCGAAGAAAGTTGTTTAAATAGAGATTTCACCGGATTTCTCCATAAAGAAGTTCTTTACCCGCTCTTTTTCTTTGATTCTTTTACAGTACTTTTCTCTGTTGTTTTTGTTGCACGTTTTTTTGTTGTAGCTGCGGTACTTTTACGTTTTACCGAACTTTTTACTTCTGTTGTACTTTTGGTGCTTTTACCGGCGTTTTTAGAAGAAGTAGCATTTTTTGTTGTTTGAGAAGCAGTTGTTTTTTTACGTACGGTTTTTAATGGTTTTGCCTTGACTGTAATACTTGCAGCAGCCTGGCGTTTTTTATGCTGTTTGCGTTTTCTTTTCAGTTGGATGCGTCTGCGGTTCTGTTTGCTTTTACTTCTACCCATAATACCCTCATAATTGTTATTGCCTGTTTGAACAGTTAAGTACGTAAATATTTGATATTAAAAATTTATTCAATGTATAAATCTAATAATAAATTTTATAAAAATCAACTTAAAAGGGCGAAGAAGTGTATAAATTTTAAAATTTTGTTAATTATGAAAGGGCGGCGGTTTATGTACGACGGCTTATTCTATACATGCAATATTTATGGAAAACATGCTATCCACTACACTCCCAAATGATTGAAAATATAACAAATAGAAAACTATGTATTGGTATACTTTATAACAGGTACTGTTTTTTAAGTGTTCAAGATTGAATAGAGAAAAAACTTGCATAAAAAATTGATTTAAAGTATATTAAATGTTTGGATGTCAATCTTTTATTAGCATAAATAATTTAGTTTGGGAATTTAGAGATATTTTGTGAGAAATAAAAACAATTATTGCCAACACCTATGAGGAGATATGAATGATGGGAAAAAATAATGCCAAATGGGTTTTTATTGCATTGCTGCTTTTATGGACGATTTATGCGCTTTGGCCTACTTACAGGTATAACACTTTAACAAAAAAGGATAAAGCACGAATGGAGCAGCAAGGCAAGCTGAATTCTATTCAGCATAGAGCAATACGTCTCGGCCTTGATTTGAAAGGCGGTATGCATCTTACGCTTGAAGTGGATTTCCCATATCTTGTGGAGCAGCTTGCTAAAAACAAAGATACTGAATTCGAAACTATTCTTAATGAAATACGGAAAGAATTGAATGTAAGCACTGAAGATTTTCTGACAATTCTGGAAAGGAAATTTACGGAACATAGTGCTCCTCTAAACAGATACTGGGGGCAGAGAGGCGAATCTGATAGAAAAATATTGTCATACCTCGATAAAGAGGGTAAAAAAGCAATAAACCGCTCAATGCAGATTTTAACAAACAGAATTGATCAGTTTGGGGTTTCCGAACCATCAATATCCAAGATGGGATCAAGAAGAATCCTTGTTGAACTTCCGGGAATTGAAAAACCGGAGCAGGCGCGTGAGCTTATAAAGAGTACAGCACTTCTTGAGTTTAAGCTGTTAAAAGATCCGGATGTATTCTCTAATACAATTAAAAAAATTGATAATAGAATGGCCAGAAATATGGGAGTATCTTCTGCTGTGCCTGAGGATACTACAAAAAAGAAAAAAGCCGAAAAACCCAAAGAGAGCAAGGATAAAGTGGTCAGTGTTTCAGAGCTTTTTGGTGAAGAGGATGTTGTATCAAAAGATACTTCAATTGCCAGGAGTGATACGTCAATTCTTGTTGATGAACAAATATTCAAAAAAAATCCATTTCTTGCTTTATTGAGAAGTGCACGAGGCGGAGCAAGAGAAGTCAGCGTACCGGTTGAGAATATTGCAGCTGTAAACAGAATTCTTGCAAGAGACGATATAAAATCGTTAATTCCGCCTGATGCTGAATTCCTGTGGTCTTCTGAAGCCTATAAAATAGGAGATAAGCAATACAGAGAGTTGTTTCTTATTAAAAAGGATGCTGAATTAACAGGCAAGTATCTTACGGATGCCAAAGTAAATATAGGCCAGGGAGTACAGAATGCAGGAAGGCCTGTTGTCAGTTTTACACTTAACAGAAGAGGCGGGCGGATTATAGGGCGTGTCTCAAAAGCAAACATTAACCGCAGGCTGTCAATTGTTCTGGATAACAAGGTTGTATCTGCACCGACAATCCAGGGCCAATTAGGGATGAGTAGCCAAATAACAGGTATCCCGACAATGGAAGAAGCAAAAATGATAGCCATTGTATTGCGTGCAGGAGCATTGCCGACACCGGTAAAAATAACACAGGAAACTACAGTAGGCCCTACTCTTGGTAGAGATTCGATTAAAAAGGGAGCCTGGTCTGCATTGCTGGGTTTTGCACTGGTTATAATTTTTATGCTTTTTTATTATAAAATGTCCGGCTTGATTGCAAATACAGCTCTTATTTTGAATTTGCTCATTCTTGCAGCAGTACTTGCACAATTCAGGTTTACATTAACACTTCCTGGTATGGCAGGTATTGTTCTTACTATTGGTATGGCTGTTGATGCAAATGTACTTGTTTTTGAAAGAATAAGGGAAGAATTGAAAGTAGGCAAAACTGTACGGGCTGCAATAGATGCCGGTTATTCAAGGGCATTCAGGACAATCTTTGATGCAAACCTGACAACATTAATGACTGCTATTGTTCTTTATCAGTTCGGCACAGGACCTATCAAAGGTTTTGCCGTAACACTTTCAATAGGTATTGTTGTAAGTATGTTCACAGCACTTTTTGTTACAAGAGTTATTTTTAATACGTTAACAGCACATAGAACGTTAAAGAAATTGAGTATTTAAAAAGAATCAGTATTGAGTTTGTTAATATAAAGAGGGAAGGGATAAACATGCAGTTTTTCCAGACACCAAACATTGATTTTATTGTTAAAAGAAAGATTGCTTTTGTATTGTCATCTATACTTTTGCTGATTGGCATGATTTCATTGATTATTCACGGCGGCCCCAATTATGGTATAGATTTTAAAGGCGGGACATCAATTGTAATTAAATTTGACGGTCAGGTATCAATACCGCAAATAAGGGATGCTCTCACTTCAGTTGAGCTTGGCAAGAGTGAGATAAAACGTTTTGGTACAACAAATGAATTTCTTATTTATGTCGCACAGCATAAATCTTTAAGTGCCGTTGAAATGGCTCGTAAGGTGGAATTAACTGTCGGCAAAAGTATTAAAAATGCGAAATATGAAATTGAAAAGATCGATGTAATCGGGCCTCGTATCGGAGAAGAGCTGAGAAAAGCAGCGGCGCTTGCGATTTTTATAGCTCTTATACTTATTTTGATATATGTAGGATGGCGGTTTGAAGTTGTTTTTGCAACTGGTGCAATTATTGCGCTTTTTCATGATGTGTTAATTACATTGGGAGCATTCAGTATCCTGAATTTTGAAATTTCATTAAAAGAAATTGCCGCATTTTTGACAATTGTAGGTTATTCTCTTAATGATACAATTGTGGTGTATGACAGGATACGTGAGAATTTAAAAGTATTAAGAAGTGATAACCTGGAAGCCATCATTAACAAGAGTATCAATCAGGTACTGTCGCGTACGATAATTACTTCACTGACAACTTTTACGGTTGTATTGATACTATTTTTATTCGGAGGTAAGGTACTTCACGGATTTGCCTTTGCAATGCTGCTCGGTGTTATTGTAGGAACCTATTCATCTATCTTTGTTGCAAGCCCGATAGTATATGAATGGCAGATGAGGCACGGCGGAAAGCGCGCATTGAAAATGGCAAAGAAAAAGAGAGGATAATTTAAAATAACAATCTGCTGATGAAAGGCGGAAAGAGATGGAATTCACCATTGAAAAAAGGGATGATATTTCTATTATTGCAATTGATTCAACCAATCTGGGCGGGCCTGGTGCGAATCAATTATCAGATAATATACGTTCCCTTATTGATAAAGGCTCAAAAAAATTCATAATTGATATGAAAAAAGTCGAATGGATGAACAGCTCTGGCCTTGGAATTTTAATTGCCGCCTTAAATACTGTTAAAACCAGAGAGGGTGAGCTCTGCCTGCTTAATATTCAAAAAAAGACAGAGCAGCTGCTTGCTATTACAAAATTGAACAGAGTTTTTAAAATATATAAAACAGAGGAAGAAGCCGTTGCAGGTTTATCCGAATAAATCATCTTCAGTAAGAGCTGTAATTGGTACGCAGTGGGGTGATGAGGGCAAAGGTAAGGTTGTTGACCTCATCAGCGACAAGTTTGATATTGTGGCAAGATTCCAGGGCGGGCCAAATGCAGGGCATACTGTAAAATTTGATAATAAAACTTTTATACTGCATCACATTCCCACCGGCATTTTAAGGCCTGATGTCTCATGCGTACTCGGAAACGGAATGGTTATTAATGCTGAATCCCTTTTAAATGAGATTAAGCAGCTTCAGGATGAATCTGTTGATGTACTTTCAAGGCTTTACATAAGTCAGAATGCTCATCTGATAATGCCGTATCATATTAAGCTTGATAGTGAATCCGAGACAAGTGCAAGCAGTGAAGAGATGATAGGAACTACGGGAAGAGGCATAGGGCCTGCCTATGCCGACAAAGCAGAGCGAACAGGAATAAGAATGGGGGATCTGCTTAATCCTGCACAGCTTGAGAAGAAAATCAGAAGCAATGTAAAGTTTAAAAACGAAATACTCAAACTGGTTTATAAAACAGAAGGCTGCAACGCTGATGAGATATTAGATGGACTGTTAAGCATTACAAAAATTATTGGTAAAAATATAATTGATACAAGAGAATACCTTTACAAATCATATACGTCAGGCAAGAATATACTTTTGGAAGGTGCTCAGGGTACACATCTTGATATAGATTTCGGTACATATCCTTTTGTTACTTCTTCAAATACTATTATTGGCGGTGCATTTACTGGCCTTGGCCTTGGGCCCGGATCAATAAGTGAAGTAATAGGTATAATGAAAGCCTATACTACAAGAGTTGGGAACGGGCCGTTCCCAACTGAAATTTCTGACAAGCTCGGTGAGGAGATAAGGAAAATCGGAGGGGAATACGGAGCAACTACCGGAAGGCCGCGCAGATGCGGATGGTGGGATGGAATAGTTAGCAGATTTTCAGCAGAGATAAATAGTCTTGATTATCTTGCAATTACAAAATTGGATGTTCTGGATTCCTTAAAATCCATTAAACTGTGCACAGGTTATAAAGTAGATGGTAAAATATTGAATTATCTACCCACTGATCCCGAACTAATTGTGAAAATAGAACCTGTTTATGAAGAGATGGAAGGCTGGAATACAAGTATCAGTGGAGTAAGGCAGTATAATGATCTGCCTGATAATGCAAAGAAATACCTTCATAGGATAGAAGAAATTACAGGCGTTGAGATTTTAATGGTTTCAGTGGGCCCCAGGAGAAAAGAAACAATCTGGAAAAAAAGATTATCATGAAGTATTTATGCTGAATAATGTGATTTTTTGTTAAAAAAATTATTTTGTCTATTGACATTTATTTGCTGTTTTATTATCTTGATGTTCTCAATGAGGGTGTAGCTCAGTTAGGTAGAGCAACGGCCTTTTAAGCCGTGGGCCCTGGGTTCGATCCCCAGCACCCTCACATTTTTTTAAGCGCCCATAGCTCAATTGGCAGAGCAACGGACTCTTAATCCGTAGGTTCAAGGTTCGATTCCTTGTGGGCGTACAATCCTTCAGCCCGTAATTGCGACGGGCTTTTTTTAATTCCCGTGATAATCTTCAATATCGAAAGAATTAACTTGCATTTTAAAAATTAATGTATAAATTTTTATTTACCACGTATTAAAATATAAAATTTCATTTAATTCCTATATCAGAAAAATCTGTTCAGATATTGTTGTCTGTATTTATTAAAACACACATAAAACCGGGCATCTTCCAATATGTCAGAATGATGCATAACAGTGTGTAAAAATAATCGGAGATAAAATGAGCGTTTACAAAAAAAGTAGAATTGAGGCTGCCATTTGGATAATTTTTATATTTGTAATACAGTCGTATGGGCCGGCATTTTCAGGTATAAATAAATATACTGATTTTTTGAAGAGAGTTGAAATAAATTATAATTCATTGGGGCAGAATGTTTCATCAATATACATTGCAGGTACTTTTAACGACTGGAGCAGTAACAGGGACGAGTTGGCTGATAAAAATGGCGATGGAATCTATTCAAAAGTACTGTTCCTTCCTAAGGGGAAATATCTATATAAATTTATTGTTGATGGAAACTGGGTGACAGATGAACATGCAATGTCTTTTGAACCGGATGGAAAAGGAGGAAGAAATTCAGTAATTATTGTTACCGATAAATTTAATAATGCCGTATCTATAAAAGGGGACAGTAAAATATTCGCAGCCGATATACCTGTTGCATTAAATTACAGTATAGTTGATCCGATGGGTGAAGGAAATTATAAATTTAAAGCAATATCTTTTATAAATGATGTGGATAAAGTGGAGTTGATATTAAAAACTGAAGAAGGAAAGACGGAACGAACTATTTTAATGAGTATTAAAGGCTCAGGTACCATTTATGATTATTATAATGTGAAATTATACATAGACAAATTCCCGGTATATTTTGTCTATAAATTAACTGACGGATCAAAAATTGTTTATCAAACCCCTGAGGGTTTTATAGAATCAAAGCCGTCATTAAATTTAATGTACTGTTTAAAAAAGAATGGAGTAGAACCTTTTAAATCCCCGGAGTGGGCAAAGAATGGAATTATTTATCAGATATTTACTGACAGGTTTAATAACGGTAATTTTAACAATGATCAGGATTTTAAGGAATTTTATTATGATGGAGCCAGAAGCCTTCCTGAATCAGGAAAAACAAACGGAGAATATTTTCATTTTGTTCATGATTGGTATAATGTAAAGGGTCTGTCAAAAAGCCCTTATAGAACAGACAGCAAACCGGATTACTACTCTTTTTACGGCGGAGATATAAAAGGGGTAATGGAGAAGTTAGATTATCTCTATAATCTCGGGATTACAATAATCTATTTTAATCCATTGAACGAAGCCCGTTCAAATCACAAATATGACCCTGTTAATTATAAGAGGATAGACCCTCATTTTGCAGATGAAAGGGTCTTTAAAGAATTTGTAAAAAAAGCTCATTCAATTGGCATTAGAATTATCGTTGATATGGCATATAATCATACAGGAAATTTTAACCGTCAATTCCTTGATACAGTGAAAAAAGGGCCGGCTTCAAGATATTGGAACTGGTTTGAATGGAAAAAATGGCCTCTTCCCAAGACAGGAGCGCCGACACCATGTACATATTATGACTGCTGGTGGGGATATCCAATTCATCCTACACTAAACTATGATTTATCAAGGCCAAATGAAAAGGAAAATGATATTGTCAATGTGAACGATGCAATACCAAATCAGGCTGTTGTTCATTATGTTTTAAGCTCTGTTAAATACTGGCTTGATTTCGGAATTGACGGATTCAGGCTTGATGTTCCGAATGAGGTACCCTTCTGGATGTGGGAAAAATTTACAACAGCAGTTAAACGTAAAAAACCCGATGCATTATTAATAGGTGAAATATGGGGAAATGCTTTACAATGGATAGGCCCGAAATATTTTCACTCTACTATGAATTATAAATATTTCAGGGACCCTGTACTTGCATTTTTTATTAAGCAAACAATAGATGCTGTACGGTTTGACAAAGAGCTGGCTCCGGGAAGGTATATATATCCCGAACAATCGGTTTATTCAATGATGAATCTTTGCGGAAGCCACGATACTGAAAGAGTGCTGACTATGGCCGGGGGCAATATAAAAAGGGTTATGCTGTCTGCTTTGTTTGAAGCTGCCTATGTTGGAATTCCTCATATTTACTATGGAGATGAAGTAGCACTGGAGGGCGGAAAGGATCCTGACAACAGGCGTACTTTTCCATGGAATTGGAAGAGAAATATAAACAGGAGGAATCTCCACGAATTCTATAAAAGAGTAATCAGAATTCGCAGGAAATATTCAGCCTTAAGAACCGGTGAATATCGCACTGTTATTGCTGATGGGAACCTGTTTGCTTTTGAAAGAAAAGATGATAAAAATACAATATACATAATCTTTAACAATGGGGATAAAGAGAGTGCTTTACAAATAAATGCAGAATCTTTCAACCCGCCTGAAAAATCAATTTTATTTGACGAACTAAATGATAAAAGATATTTTTATCAAAGTAAACCGGTCAAAATTGTGTTACCGGCTTTAAGTGGTGCAGTATTAGTTGTGGAATAAATTGGAATCAATGTAATTAAAGGGATGATAATAGATATGTTTACAGGTAAAAAGAAAAAAACTGGCATTGAGAAAGAATTAGATAATTTGATAGAACTTGCGAATAATTTAAGGTTTAGCTGGAATGATGAAATAAGGAGGCTTTTCAGAGACATTGATTCGTACTTATGGAATGAAGTTGAAGGAAATCCTGTTGATTTTTTAAAAGAGCTTGATATATATACGTTTGAGGAACGATTAGGTAATAAGAAATTTTACAAAAATTATCTTAGAATAATCAATGAATCCAAAGAGTATTTAGAGAAAACAAGTGAGCTGCATAAACAATTACTTAAAGTTCATTCCGGCGAATCAATAGCATATTTTTGCCTTGAATTCGGATTACACTCTTCTCTCCCGATTTATTCGGGAGGTTTGGGTATTCTTGCAGGAGATCATTTAAAAACTGCAAGTGACCTTGGTATACCGATAATTGGAGTGGGCCTGTTATACAGACAGGCATATTTTACACAGCAGATAACAAATGACGGCATGCAGCAGTCTTTCTATCAGAATAATAAATTTTCCGGAATGCCGATAAAAAGAATAGTTGATAAAAATAACAGACAAGTAAGAATTAAATTAAATATTAATGGCGGAATCTACATAAGAGCATGGAAGGCTGAAATCGGAAGAACATATCTGCTTTTACTTGATACTGATTTTGAAATGAATAATCAAATAAACAGAGAAATTACCCAAAGGCTTTATGTGTCAGACAGAGAAATGAGACTTATGCAGGAGATTGTTCTTGGAA
>JAGGVB010000110.1 GCA_021158245.1 bacterium
GGAAAATATATATTGAAGGAAACAGACTTTATTTAAATAATAAACCTGTATTCCTGCGTTTTGTTTTAGATCAGGGATTTTATCCGGATGGAATATGGACTGCACCTACAGATGAGGCTATTAAAAAGGATATTGAGCTTGCAAAGAATGCAGGCTTCAATGGAGCGCGCCTGCATCAGAAAGTTTTTGATCCAAGGTTCCATTACTGGGCCGATCATCTGGGATTTTTAACATGGGGAGAATCTGCAAGTTGGGGGATTAAGAAAGCGGATCCTGCTGCAGCTCGTAATTATTTAAGTGAATGGCGTGAGATAATTGAGAGGGACCGTAATCATCCCTCAATTATTTCCTGGACGATTTTCAATGAATCGGGCTGGACTTATCTGGAACGGGATATTGACCCGAGGAACTGGAATCTGTTTATCAGAGAACAGCATAATCGGCTGCTCAGAGACCTGGTTTTGCTTACAAAGAGTATTGATCCTACAAGACCTGTAAATGATGCCAGCGGACATGTCCATGTACTTACAGATATTTGGACTGTACATAGTTATGCTCAGTCTGCAGAGAAATTGCATGATATACTGGTACTGGATCCTGTAAAGGGGATTCACCGTGACCAGCCTTCTAAAGATACAATTTATGAAGGGCAGCCATATATTGTAGATGAATATGGAGGCATCAAATGGGCGCCTCGGGAAATAAGGGACAATGCTGGTGAATCGTGGGGATATGGTGATAATCCGAAAATCCTTGAAGAGTTTTACACAAGGCTGGAAGCATTAACAGATGTTCTTTTGAGTTTTGATTACATCTCAGGCTTTTGCTATACACAGTTAACTGATATTGAGCAGGAGCAGAATGGAATTTATTATTATGATCGTACAGAGAAGTTTGATATGGAGCGAATACGAAAAATATTCACAAAAAAACCAGTCTGGATGAAATAATAGTAAATTTTCCCAGAAAATTGCATTAAATGATGATTTTGATCCTATTGACCAATGTTCTCTATGGTAAATAAGTCGAAGATTCTACTGGATGGAAAGACATGAGAACTGAAACAATGAAAAAGGCAATAATAACTGCAAAAAGAGAAGTTGCACTAAAAGAAGTTCCTGTTCCAAAAGCAGTAAAAGACTGGGCTCTTGTTAAAATTATGTCTGCACCAATGTGTACTGAGTACAAGGATTACCGAGATGGCATAAAAAATGATTTTCTGGGACATGAAGCTGCCGGAATAGTAACAGAAACTGCAACACCATGTTCTGTCAAGCCTGGCGACCGTGTAGTAGTGATGCCTCAGTATCCATGCGGATCCTGTTCATTATGTCAGAGTGGCGATTATATCCATTGTGAGCATAATTATGATTTTGACCGATTTACCGGGTCTCCTGAAGGTAAATCTACTTATGCGCAGTATTTGCTTAAACCGGCCTGGCTTCTTCCGAAGATACCAGATGGCATTTCCTGTGATCATGCATCCATGCTTTGTTGTGGTCTGGGCCCGACTTTCGGTGCTATGGAACTTATGAAAGTATCATCTTCAGATACAGTCCTGATTACAGGAATGGGTCCGGTCGGTCTTGGCGGTGTAATTAATGGTGTTTCCCGGGGATGCAGAGTTATTGCAGTTACCCATCACAAGTATCGGGCTGATCTTGCAAAATCTCTGGGTGCTGCTGTAGTATTTGATTATCATGATCCTGACATCCTTAATAATATTATTGATTTTACAGAAGGTAATGGTGCAGATGCAGCAATTGACTGTGCAGGGAACAAATCATCACAGAGATTATGTCTTGATGCCACAAAGCGACTTGGTCAGGTAAGTTTTGTAGGCGAGTCAGGATTTCTTAATATAAATATCAGCGATGATCTCATACGCAATGGCCTTACTCTTCATGGTGTCTGGCACTATAATTTAAAATACATTCCCGAATTGTTCCGTATTGTCAGAGATCATAAAGATATTATCGAAAAGTTGATTACACATACATTTCCCATGAGTCGTGTTAATGAAGCATTTGAACTGCAACTGACACGTCAGTGCGGCAAAGTCATTCTGAAACCATGGGAAAGGAACTCTGATTAATAACAGTGTTTTAAATTTTGCATAATGCATAACATATGACAGGATATTTATGAGACTTCAATTTATCGGGATCATCATGATCCTTCTGCTCTGTAATACATTATCTATTGGTCAAGAAAATGAAAAAAACAAAAGCGCTCTGAAAATTTTTATTGATTGTGAGTATTGTGACTTTGATTTTATACGTGAAGAAATTCCATTTGTCAATTATGTGAACGACTATAAAGAGGCGGATGTACACATATTGATTACCAGCCGTGAAACCGGCAGCGGAGGCAGGGAGTGTTCTTCCATATTTATTGGCGAAAAACAATTTGAAGGGAAGAATGACACTCTTTTATTTTACAGTAAACAAACAGATACTGAAGATGACTTCAGAATCAGAATTGTAAAAATCCTTAAAATCGGATTGATGCCATATGTAGCCAAGACTTCTCAGATTGACAATATTTCAATAAACTATAAAGATCAGAAAGAGTCTTATGCACTGATTGATAAGTGGAATTATTGGGTTTTTAGAACAAATTTAAGTGGTTTCATAAACGGCGAGAAGAGTTCAAAATCATTTTCATATAACGCAGGGATCCGGGCTCAAAGAATAACAGAGGCTTGGAAAATCCGATCATCCTGGGGGTATTCATATGATGAAAACAAGTTTATAATTAAGGAAGAACAGGATCCGATTATTAGTATTTCAAGATCCTGGAGTATTGAAGCTCTAATTGTGAAAAGCATTGGCAGACACTGGTCTGCAGGCGTTGTTATGGATGCCGGAGCATCAACATACCGTAACTTAAAAAACAAACTGGAGTTGTCCCCGGCACTTGAGTTTAACATTTTCCCATATTCAGAATCTACGCGTAAAGAGCTTAGATTTCTTTACAACATTGGATATGAAAAAGTATGGTACAGGAACGAGACGATCTACAATAAATTTAAAGAAAATCTCATTCAGCAATCTCTCCGTATAACCCTTGATTTAAAACAGCCCTGGGGGAATTCACAGGTTTATGTACAGGGCTCTCAGTTTTTTCATGATTTAAGCAAGTATCATGTTGATTTGAAAATGGATTTGTCAGTACGCCTCTTTAAAGGATTTTCTCTGTTTGCACACGGTGGATATTCACGAATTCATGATCAGATTTCTATTCCGAAAGAGGATATTTCCATTGAAGAGATTCTTTTACAGAGGCGGGAGCTTGAAACCCAGTACTCTTTTTGGGGAGGTGTTGGGTTTGAATATACTTTTGGTTCTATGTACAATAATATTGTAAATCCCCGTTTCGGAGAATGACAAATATGTCATGTTCTTACAAAAAAATTAAAAGGAGATAATATATTTAAAACATTTTAAAGATTATCGTTTTTTAGCTTTTTGATTTGAATGGTTTCTATTTTAAGATGGAAAGGATTCATGGTTTATTTTAGTTTTGATAATGTCTTCATCCTGGCAGAATTCTGCGTTATGGATGTGTATGGGATACGGACGGCCATGCTATGATGGTACTGTGGATTAAGATGGAGAGTGCTGAACAAATAGAGATTTAAATCATAAAAAATGAATTATTGAAAGGAGCTTAACATGAAAAAGAATTTTTTACTTCAATTGATTATTGCATTGATGTTGTCAGTTGTAAATTTGTCAGCTTTTGCAAAGAATGATTTTTATGCCTATTATACCAAAATTCAGTATTCTGCGAAAGATTACATGAGTGATTATGCGGATATTATTGTTGTTATGGGTAAGGGTAAACAGCTGGAGTTCACTCGCAGAACACTTTATCAGCCTTTATGGCGTACCAGAAAAGGCGCATTTCTTGTGGATGATCTTTTCCCTGAAAAAGATAAGGATTACCAATTTGACTACAGTTATGTAAGACTTATAGAGAATACACCTGAAAAAATTGTTGTACACTGGCGCTATATGCCTGATATTAAAGTCATTGAAAAAGGCAATGCAGAAACAGATCCATTAACTATAAACGGGTTTACAGATGTTGTTCATGAAATATACACAATTTATCCGGATGGAAGAGTTGAGAGAGTAGTAAAAGATGCAAGGAACACTCTTGCATCTGACTGGGCAGATCCGAACAGAAAGATCCGCCAGACTATCTGGTTAAGAGAAGATGGGATCGAGCAGGGCAGAGTTAACTGGGGACGTAAAAGGGAAGAGAATGTATGGGATGAAGATGAAAAGAATGAGAAGGTTAATAAGTTTGGTAATCCTATAATTGATCTGGCAGGATTACCGGAGCCAATTCACTATTGGACTTTTGATGACGGTATTAACAGCAGCCCAAAGTACGTTTTGGAGAATATTGACGATGAAGACAGCAGAGTAGAAGGACTGTATGTATCTTTCAAAAAAGGAATTTCAGGAACAGCATTAGTTTTTGACGGATACTATACAGGAATAGAGATGCCGAGTAAGAAGGACAATATGAAAGATGAAATGAGTATCGATCTTTGGGCTGCCCTGGATGTCTATCCGTATAACGATGCACCGTTAATACATCAGTCCCAGGGTTTTGGGAAACAAGGATATTATCTGGGTGTTGATCCGTATGGATATCCTTTTTTCAGGCTGAATGGAACTGAAATTAAATCTAAAGAAAAAATTCCTCTATATAAATGGCAGCATTTCTCAGTTACAGCAGGTAAAGGGAAGATTAAGTTATATCAAAATGACAAAGTAACTGCTTCCTGTAAATTTAATGGTAAGCTTAATTTGATAGATACTGTAACCAAAATTGGCCTGAATACAGAAAAAGCCAGATGCTCTGATTATGTGCGTGATTTTCCTCAGAATATTCCGTTTATTTTCGGGATACAGGGAGTGATTGATGAAGTGAGAATTTTTAATAAGACTTTGTCTGGAAATGAAATAAATAATCTCTATACAACTTATTTTCCGAAAAATGATACAACTCCAATTGCAAAAGGAGTTTTACCAGGAGAGAACAGTGCTGCCCAAAAATTTGGTGCATATTACAAAACATTGAAATTTCAGGAAGTGTGGGACAATATGTGGCGGTTGAGTGATTATGCGGATGTTGTTGTGAAGTTCGACAATATGCCCACAAGTGTTATCTACTGGCACGGTACCAACTATGCAGCAAACTGGATAACTGATCAAAATCGCTGGATGTCCGACCAGAGTTCTGAAACGTGGGGACCCCATGGCTGCTCCGAACATATGGCAGATAAACAGGTTCGACATTGCCGCGTAAGTATAATTGAAAATACTCCGGCAAGAATTGTTCTTCATTGGAGATACCCTTGTGTGGATGTAGGATATGTATGTAATGATAAACGGAACTGGACTGATGAAATTCAAACAATATATCCGGATGGGATTGGTGTTCGAAAAGTTTTGTGGGAAAAGGGATATAACCAACCGGGGTTTGAGGATATTCAGTTTTTAACAAATCCGGGTGAGACACCTCTGGATGTAGTGAACCTTCAAGCTTCGACTGTTGCAAATACAAATGGGGATGTTGAAAAATTGCTTTGGAAAAAGCCCAATAAAATTCCCAAAATTTCAATAAAAGACGCAACTATTGAACTGTTAAATTCTAAATCAAAATATAAAATATTTGTCGTGTTCCAGGGTGGGACAATACATCCCTGGGGAGAAAATGAGCAGTCCAAATATACGGATGATCCTTTTGCAGGGCCATGGAATCACTGGCCTATGCATTTTGTGCCGTCAGACGGAAGGTTTGCTGTAGATAAAGACAGAGTTACCCATTTTGCTCTTGGTGCAAATGACTCGTCTCCGCAAGCAGGCAGTATGGTCATGTATGGATTTACAGAACAAGGTATTTTAAATGTAATTCCAATTGCTAAATCCTGGAAGAATCCTCCTGAAGTAAATGATGTCAAAGGCATAAAATCAATGGGCTATGACAAGGCTCAAAGAGCATTTGTATTTGATGGATCGAAGGAGACTGCTTCATTTTCGATACAAGCATCTGAAAAAAGGCCTGTAATAAATCCCTGTTTCGTTTTAAAACACTGGAATGGA
>JAGGVB010000111.1 GCA_021158245.1 bacterium
ATTGAATTGATTCCAATTTGAACTCTTTAGTATAAATACGACGCGCTCTCTTTGTCATGTGGACACCTCCTTCTTCCATAATATAAAAAGTGCTTAACTCTATGTCCACTAAAATATAGCAAGTTCATATCCAATTTATTTCCAAAGAGTTATTCTTCAATAAAAAGTTTATCCATACTTAATTTATCTTGCACCCCACGAAAAAACAGTTAAATAGAACATTATATGGTTTTATAATTAAAAGAGTTAGTATGAATAAATAAGTTGAAAAAGATTCTCAGATTTTTTATATTATTATGAAAAGAAAACCAACAAAAAGGAGATGCTATGGTTGAGAAAAAAACAGACGATGAGCGTACATGGGCAATGTTCTGCCATCTGTCCGCATTAGCAACATTCATAGGCATACCATTCGGCGGTGTGATTCTTCCTTTGATTATTTGGCTGATGAAACGCAATGATTCCGAGCTTATAGATGCAAACGGCAAGGAATCAGTCAATTTCCAGATTTCAGTACTGATATACATGATTGCGTCAGGGCTTCTCTGTCTTGTTGTAATTGGATTTATTCTTTTACCGATTATCCTGATTGCAGATCTTGTGCTTGTGATTATGGCATCTGTAAAAATAAGTGCAGGTGAAGAATACAAATATCCTTTTTCAATTCATTTTATATCGTAGGAGAAATTTTATAAATGGTTCAGGAAGGGCTCTCACAGAAACGTTTTGCGGTATTTATTACAGAGATACCTGTTCAGCCGAGAGATATTGATATGAACGGCCATGTCCATCATTCTGTTTATCTTGATTATTTTCTTGCAGCGAGATTTGATCAGATGGGGCGGTGCTATAAAATGTCAATGGATGAATTTAATAAACTCGGATTCACAATGTTTGCAAGAAAATATGAGATTGAATACAGGGGTGCTCTTGCAATGGGTGATGTGGGTGTTGTAAAGACGTGGGTTATTAAAATAGGCAAAGCGAGTGTTGATGTAGGATTTCAGATTGAGTCCCGAAAAGATAAAACATTAGCTGTAAAAGGCGCAGCGCGTTTTGTCATGATAGATATACGCATAAAAAAGCCGGTTCCGATTCCTCAAAATGTTAAAGAAAAGTATTCCATTCTGGCCAAAGAAGAGGATGAAAAGTAAATTGTCCGGATTGTTTCTGGATATCCCGAACAATTTGGATTAAGGCGGATATGGGCGGTGTTTATGACAAAGGGAAAGTCCTTCTGGTAAATCCCTGGATTACGGATTTTGTTGCATATGATTTCTGGTTAAAACCCCTGGGCCTCCTGTATGTAGGCGCATGTCTTCGTGCAAGAGGATACTCAGTATCATTATTTGACTGTATGGACAGACTGCATGCAGCAGTACCCGTAGGGAGAATTAAAAAAAGGCCTGACGGTACAGGAAAGTTTTTTAAAGAGATAATTCCAAAACCAAATGCAGTAGCTCATGTACCAAGGCGTTACGGAAGATACGGTATACCAAAAGATGCAGTAATAAAAAATTTTAAAAAGTATCCCGTACCCGATGTAATACTTGTAACATCAGGCATGACATATTGGTACACAGGCGTATGGGAAATGATTGAGCTTCTGCACAAAATGTTTCCCGGCATACCTGTGGTACTTGGGGGCATTTATGCTACACTCTGCACTAACCATGCAAAAGAAGGAAGCGGAGCTGATTTTGTAATCTCCGGCTCAGGTGAAAATCCCGCATTAAAATTAGTAGATGAAATTACAGGGAACAACTCGGAACTATGTTTTAACGGTTCTCCGGACAGCCTGCCGTCTCCGGCTTATGATTTGTATCAGAAACTTGAATCTGCAGCAGTACTCTCTTCCCGGGGCTGCCCGTATTCATGCCCTTTTTGTGCTTCAAAACTGCTTGAACCTGTATACAGCAGAAGAGACCCTGCAAGAGTTGCGGGAGAGATAGAAAAACTTGTAAGAGAGTCAGGTGTATCGCATATTGCTTTTTACGATGATGCTCTGCTGCTTTCAAAAGATGATTATATTATCCCTCTGTTAAATTATATTATTCGGAAAAATATCAGAATAAAATTTCATACTCCCAATGGGCTTCATGCTCGTGAACTTGAAAGAGATACTGCATCCCTTATGAAAAAAGCCGGATTTTCTACAATTCGGCTGAGTTATGAAACAAGTGATCTGTTTTGGCAGCAGAGAATGAACAAAGTGAGTGATTTTGATTTACTTAATTCTGTTGATGCTCTCTTAAGTGCAGGATTTTCAGGAAGCCAAATCGGTGCATATGTGATGATGGGCCTTCCAGGGCAGAAAGCTGCTGAAGTAGCAGAAAGTATGGTTTTTATTCTCAGGCAGGGAATAAAGGTAAGCCTTGCAGCATTCTCCCCAATTCCCGGTACTGAACTATTTTCTCAAATGGTTTCGCAGGGGATGATAGAAAGAGATGTTGATCCTCTTTTAACAAACAATTCAATTTTCCCAACTGCAGATTTCAGTATGCAACGCGATGAATTTATCAAATTAGGTACTCTTGCAGCAGAAGCAAATGCAATGATAAATAAAGGGGAGAATCCCTTTTCTGATGCAGTATGGAAAAAGCGAATTAATGGATTTATTAAGTAATACAGAGTCGAAATGATTGCTTTAATTGCATAATGCAAGTAAATGCATAATGCAATTAAAGTCTTGCCTAAAATTTCAAAATGGTATATAATTATCATTTCAAATTAGAATAAATAGTTATTCCCCATATTTCCCCCACTTTAAAAAAATATCTGATTAATCATCTATCTATAATGCTAATATCAATAAAAACAATGTGTTGACATAATGATATTGTGCGAAAGAGATTTGCTTTGTATTGCAAATTGTTACGAAAATGTAACAAAATCAATGTTTCTGTTAAAAATTGGCATGTAATTTGAGTATGCTTATGAGCAAAGGAGTGGAATATCGAAAAAAAATCAGATCAATACTAAAATAATCACTATGAAAGGAGGTGAGGTGTTACTATGAAAAAGACATTAAATATGAATCGAATCAATAAAAAGGAGGTCTTTATGAAGAAGTTTGTGGGAATTTTTGTTGCTATGGTTTTTGTTATGGGCATGGCAGGTATTGCAACGGCTGCTGATCATGACAGCCATACTGTTACTATTACTATTGCTGACTTAAATCACATTCTTGTAACCGGCGGAAATGTAAGCCTGACAATTAACGATGTTGATGGCAGTATGAATCCTCTGGATGATACTGATAATTCTACAGGCCTGTTGTGGATTACCAATTCAGGTACAGCAAAACGCATTACTGCTCAGTTGGATGCTGATTATGCATCCGGAATTATACTTAAAGTTGCTGCAAGCGACGGATCAACTGTTGGAACATCAGCAGGAACAATTACGCTTTCAAGCTCTTCTGCTCAAAGTGTTATTACAGGTTCACAGAGTGAAATCGGGAGTAGTACATTAACCTATACAGCAAGCGCGACAGCATCAGCTGCTCCTAACGGAGCAGGCGAGACACATACTGTTACTTATACTATTACAGATTAATGCGGTTTATCAGGTCGGGACGGATAGTTTCAATATTATCCGTTCCGGCCGAAATCTATTGAGGGATTTGTGAACAGAAGGAGACTAAAATTTATTATTGCAGCTTCGGTATTTACAGTTGCTTTTCCACTCTTTTCCCAGGATATTAGTGTAAGCGGATCATGGGAATTAACTATTGATGAGTCTGATATGCAGTCCGGTATGATCAGCGATTTGAACAGTACTTATGAAAGCCCTGCGAACCAGGTTTCAGCAACAATCAGCAATTCTTCGTACGGATGGTTTGGGACCTGGTACTGGGGAGTAGATGTTTCAAGAGATAATTCGCAATGGAATAATAATATGCACCTTGATGTAAGAAGGTCTTCAGGAGGATTTGGTTTTGGCAGTATTTCAGGCGGTACTTCGTATCAGGAAGTTACAACCTCGACTCAGATATTTTTTACAGGAGTAAGTTTTAGATTATGGATTGGTTTTCAATACAGATTGCGCGGAGTTTCAGTTGCAGTGCCTGCAGGTACGTATGTGACAACTGTGACTTATACGGTTGTGGAATTATAATTTGTTTTTAAAAGGGAGTATAATCAGCATGATGCATAAAACTGTAAACAAAATAGAATTTAGTATGCTTTTATGTGCGTTGTTTTTCTCAGTTAAGCCACTTCTTGCTGTTGAAGGAATATTTATAGAAGGTGGTTTAACTCATGAAAGGACAATTGTTCCCGGAAAAACCTACAATGGAAAGATTGTAATAAGGAATGAAGGTGATAAAGCAAAAGGAATAAGAATATATAAAACAGATTATATGTTTAGAGCTGATGGCGCCAATGTATACGGTGAACCGGGAACAATGCCGAGGTCATGTGCAGAGTGGATTACATACAGCCCAACAAGGCTGGTAGTAGAGGCGAAGTCAACATCTGAAGTGATGTATACAATTACAGTTCCTGATGCAGATACACTTACAGGTACATACTGGTCCATGTTTATGATTGAACCTATACCGGATAACCTTTTAAATCCGGATATTTCAAAAGAACAGATTGGTGTTAAGGTTAAATGGCGATATGGCGTTCAGATTGTATTGAATGCAGGAACGAGCGGTACAAAGAAACTTGAATTTGTCGGTACAAAATTACTTAAAGAAAAAGATAAAAAAATTCTTCAGGTTGATATTGAGAATACGGGCGAATTCTGGCTTAAACCTCTTGTATGGGTAGAGTTGTATAAGAATGAAGGCACTTTGCAGGGCAAATATTCATCAATTGTTATGCGTGTTTTTCCGGGCACGTCTATAAGGCATAAATTTGACCTTACCAAAGTTCCTGGTGGGACATATAAGGCGCTAATTGTTGCAGACTGCGGAAACGATGATCTTTTCGGAGTCAATTATACATTAAAGGTCGGTGAATAATCAATATGTTTAATGTAAAATATTGGTATATTATATTTATTTTATGGTCCACGGCTTTTGTCCTTGGGAGCAATGAGATAACCGTGCGTCCGGGTGAAGATGATCATTTTGAAGTTCAGCCGGGCCAGACAGTTACCGTTGTTTTCCAGGTTACAAATAAAACTTCAGCTCCAAGGGATTTAATCGGAGTAGTAACCCTGCCTGAAAAGTGGAAGTTAATAACGAGTGAATATCCATTTACCCTTGAAGGCGGGGAACAAGATATCAGGCTTATAAGTATGTACGTTCCGAACGATGCTCCATCAGGAATATATAAAATTGATTACCGTGTAACAGACAGAGCTCATCCAGCAGTTTCTGACAATTATTCTGTTACAGTAAGAGTCGCTTCATTCAGGAAACTTGAAATTACACCTCTTGATGCTCCTGAATACATATTTGCCGGAAGTCCCTACTCAATAACATATCTTGTTTCGAATAAAAGTAATTTAGAAGCAAAAATTAATTTTTCTGTAGGGATAAATAAAAATTATCCGTGTAAGGTCGTTCCTTCTTCAATTATGCTTAATTCAGGCCAGTCTGTCAAGGTACGTGTAAGTGTAAAAACGGACAG
>JAGGVB010000112.1 GCA_021158245.1 bacterium
AATTTGACAAAAATGGATTTGTAACAATAATTGATAAGAGAACAGACAATGTATTTAAGAATTTTGGGAAGTTTGAATTATCAGAAGAGGATGAAAATGGTGTTGTGAAAAATGTCCGATATGAAAAGCAGGAACCAAGAATTAGTATTATAAACGCAGGGCCACTTGAAGCAGGAATAAAAGTTAGAAAGAGGTTAAAAATTAAGAGTAAGCGTATAAGGGGTTGGAAAGTAGTAAAAGTATGGGTGAAATATTTCCTGAAAATTAGTTCAAATATCCTGGAAGCTGAAGTGCGTGTTGAAGAACCGGAAAACAAGTATATCCTTGACATGCTTTTTCCGACAGAGTGTGGAAAAGTACGTGAAACAATTGAGATGTCAAATTTAAAGCTGCATAAACATACTCACAGTAGTAATGATCTTCAAAGAATTGGATTTAATGGTTTTATGTCGATATCAGATAAAAAGAGGAGTTTAAGTATCCTTACGGAAAAGCCGGTTTTTTACAGACTTAAACTTGATAATTCAAGAACTGTTTCGATTAATATCAATAATTATGCCTCCGAATCTGAAAGAAAATCTGTAAATTACAGAAGCGAGTCAAGATTTGGTATCTTTCCTGACGGAGATATTTTCGGAAAGAAAATTGATGGTCTGTTTAAAATATATGAGGAGTTTTTATCAAAAAAATAAATAGTATCTGAAGGTTTCCAAACTCACTGAAACATTTATTATTAAAGCGGGTAAAAATGCGATTATGGCCGGAATTACGGAAATATATGAATTGAGGCTTTTAAATTTGTACTATTAAACAGGCGGATATTTTGACGATGAAATTTTTTACAAGGCGTGAAACAGGACTGCTTTTAAAATTATTTTTTGGAATATTAATGATGTTTGTAATCATAAAGGATGTTAATTTTTCAAAAATTATTGAAGCTCTTCACAATCCCGAGCATAAGATATTTATCTATATCAGCGTCTTACTTTTAGTGCCGAATCTGTACATTCAGTGGTTCCGGTGGCATTTTCTTATAAAACTTGTTAAAAAGGATGTTAAGGTTAAAGAAACCTTGGGGTCATATTTAAGCGGTATGGCCGCAGGTTTTGTAACACCTGGAAGAGTCGGCGAGATTTCCCGTTATCTTTTCCTTCCTGAAGTTGACCATTATAAAGCTGCTGCAATGGTGGTTATTGATAAGGCATACGCTGCTGTTCCTATTATTGCAGCAGGGGTATGGGGGTTATCTCTGATGCTGATGCGTATTTTAACATACAATCTGTTTTTATTTATTCCAATCTTAGTAACAGCATTTATTGTAAGCTCCGGTGTAATTATCATTTTTTATCATCCTTTATGGATAAGAACTTTGATTTACAATATTTCGCTTATTTTACCTTACCGCGACAAGGTAAAGCGATTTATGACATGCTTTGACCTTTTTTCCAGATCAAACGCAGTTTATCTTATGATTTTATCGTTTGTTCTATATTCTATTTATATTTTACAATTTATCTTACTGGCACACGCATTTCAATCAATGACTTTTGCAACAAGCCTGTATGCGACAGTTACTACGATGTTTGTAAAAACACTTCTGCCTGTATCTTTTGCTGACCTTGGTATCAGAGAGGGAGCTTCAGTATACTTTTTTACACAGCTTAATGTGGGTAAGGTTGCTGCTTTTAACAGTTCGATACTTCTGTTTACAATTAATGTTTTTATTCCTTCAGTTATTGGCTTATTCATAATTATTTTTACAGTTAGAAAAAAAGATAAAAGAAAGAGCGGCAATAAATCTATTTCTTCGGAGGTTAATTGAAGATACTTCATATTGCTCCATTCAACTATGCAGGCGTTCCCATGAATTTTGTTAAAGCAGAGAGGAATTTGGGACACTATTCACGTCTAATAGTTTTAGGGAGCAATAACCAGGGAAGAGATGGGGATATTTTTCTCAATCTGAAGTTTATTGATTCTCCTTTTGTTAAGATTGCAAAGAAAATATTTACTCCGGTAAAAAGAAGGAAAATCATTTATAATGTTACTCCGCCTGAAAAAGTACCAATTACCTGGTCTTATGCAAATACAGGAGAAAAAATTTTAATTAAATCAAGGGAAGTATTATGGAAGAAAGCAATTGATAAAATAATTCAAGATGTTGATTTTTGGAATTTTGACCTATATCAGCTTGACGGAGGTCTTGGTTTTTACAGAGATTCCCGGCTGATAAAAAAACTGCATTCAAAAGGTAAAAAGATAATTGTGTGCTATACAGGCAGTGATTTAAGGACCAGAGGTGTTTTTCCTGAAATAGAATCGATTTCTGATTTGATAGTTACTGTAGAATTCGATCATCTTAAATTTCATGACAACCTGAATTACGTACCTTTTCCTTTTGATTTTTTAATGCTGCCTGATAAAAAGAAGAGGGATCCGAAAAGGATTGTAATAGGCCACGCACCTACAAACAGAGCGGCAAAGGGTAGTGATATTATTATCAATGCTATTGAAAGATTAAAGAATAAGTATTCATATGTTGATATTGATCTTATTGAAGGCATGCTTTACAAAGAAGCCCTTGAAAGAAAATCTATGTGTGATATCTTTATAGACCAGATTGGGAATCTCGGTTACGGAATTAACAGTATTGAATCTCTTGCAATGGGCAGCGTAACATGCTCAAGCCTTGCGCCAGGATTTAAGGAGGCATTTCCCGACCATCCTTTTATTGAAATAGATGCAGGGAATATTGAGGAGAAAATAGATGACCTTATTCAGGATAAAAAAAAGATGGAGAATATAGCTGCTTATGGTGAAAAATGGGCCCGGCGGTTTCATGATCCAATTCAGGTTGTAACAAAAATTCACAATTTATTAAATGGATAAATATTGAAAAATATTCTGGATTGCCTGCATTTTTACGAATATTTTTTAATTTTATTGTTTTATTAAAAAAAATGAAACTAAAAAACATAATTATCCGTATTATGAATGTACGATTTCTTTTACTTAACACGGGAAATAATTTATGAATATATTGGCAAAAATCTATCAGATTTTAGATCAGATTCCTATCATAAAGAAGTTTGGTTCAAAGAAAGTATTACAGATTTCGGGAGTGGTTATTTTATCCCTTATCCTTTTAATTGTTTTTATGCCTAAACACGAAAATAGTGATTTTGAAGGTTTAACAGCAATTGTGAAGCAAGGTGATTTTACTGTCAGCATTATCGAATCAGGAGATATTCAGGCTGAATCGCAGGTTTTTATAGCAGCGCCTTCAATTTACGGGGGTTCTCTTCAGATAATTGATTTAATTTCGGAAGGTACTATTGTCAAACAAGGCGATTTTTTAATTCAGTTCGATACGAGTAATCTTGAACTGCAGAAATCATTACGTGAGGATGAGCTTGCTTCATTAAGGGCAGATCTGAAGAAAATGATATCACAGCATTCCCTTACAATATCAAATCTTAAAAGCAGCCTGAAACTTTCTGAATATTCGTATGAACAGGCAAAACTCAGCCTAAAAATCAGACAATTTGAATCTGAGGCAAGTAAGGAAGAGGCACGCCTGCAGTTGAAACAGGCCGAGATAGATCTTGCAAGAACAAAAAAGCAGCTTGAATCACAAAAAATAATTAACAGAAGCCAAATTATTAAAATAAAGAGCTCTATAAAGCAGGCGGAAAACAGGCTGAAGACAATTGTTGAAAATATTAAAGAGTGTACAGTCAGGGCTCCGGCAAGCGGTATGGTTGTTTATCAGGAAGTCGGAAGCTGGACTTCAAGGGAGAGGCTGAAAAACGGCTATACTGCGAGGCGCGGTGAATCTTTAATGTCAATTCCTGATCTTTCAAGCATGCAGGTGAAGTTTTTTGTGAATGAAATTGACAGGCAGAGAGTAAGGCAGGGGCAGAAAGTTTCAATTAATTTGGAAGCCTATCCGGATGTTATAATGTCCGGAAAGATAATTAATGTTTCTCAGCTTGCACAGCCTGTCAGATGGGGAAGTAATTTAAAAGGTTTTGCAGTCCTTGCATCAATTGATTCTACAAATGATATTTTAAAACCGGGCATGACTGCTCAGGTAAGTGTTGAATTAAATCACTACAATGATGTTGTTTACATTCCGGTAGGAGCTGTTTTTGAATATAAGGGCCAGACGGTTATTTTTCCAAAAAAGAAGAAAAAACCGTATGTAGTATATCTTGGTGAAAGAAATGATAAATATGTTATAGTTGAGAAAGGTGCTGAAAAGGGTATGGAATTACTTCTAACAGATCCTGAAGGAAAAGCCCATTTGCTGGGATATTCTGAAGAAAACAGGCGTATTGAAAAAGTAAAAAAAGTTATGGAGAATAGTTTTAATGTATTTGAGAAATTGGGAACTCTTTATAAATATTCAAGTGAAGTGAAATCTGACGGGAAACAAGGTAAGAGCAATGCACCTGCTTTACCGTCATTTTTAAAGAAAAGATTACAAAAAGGGGGAAACGCAGCAGAAAAAAATAAAGAGGAAATGAAAAGCAACGGGGATAGCGGGCAAAATACGATGAAAAAATTTAATTTAACACCTGAAATGATGAAGAGATTGAAGAAATCATCTAAAAAGAGTGGTGAAAATCAGAAATAAGACGGAGAATCTATAATGAAAAAGGTAAATCTGCGCGACTTGCCGAATAAATTAAAGAAATTGAAGAAAAGGACTTTTATAATAATAGGTGCAGCAGCTGTTGTTCTGATATTATTAATTATTACACTTATTCCCAAAAAGTTTAATATTGCAACAGCAGTTGTCAGCAATGGAGAATTTATTATTGATCTGAAAACGAGTGGTGAGATTGATGCGTTGAAGTCCGTTAACATATCTCTTCCAAGGCTGAGGAGAAGGATGTCACTTCAAATTGTAGATATGGTTCCGGAAGGCACCTATGTAAAAAAAGGTGATTTCCTCCTGCAGCTTGACAATAGTGAAGCCCTCCAAAAAGTTGATGAAGCAAAAGATAAGCTGGAGAATGCCAGGGCGCAGTTAGAAAGTGAGCAGGCTTCCATAGAATCAAACATGGCTCAACTTGTAAGCCAGCTTGAAAGCCAGCGTTATAATTTTGAGCAGGCAAAATTGAGGCTCAAAATGATGCAGTTTGAAGCTGAAGCTAAAAAGCAGGATTCGGAACTTAGTATGAAAAAGGCTGAAGCATCAATGGACCAGGCAAAGAAAAAAATTGAATCTCAAAAAATTATCGACCGTGCAACACTTATGAAAGCAAAACTTGCTGTAAAACAGGCAGAAGCAGATTTAAAAGAAGCAGAGCAGACGCTTGATAAGCTCACAATAAAAGCCAGTGTTAACGGGCTTGTTGTGTATAAAGAAATTTTTTCAAGTTCGGGTATGAAAAAAGTACAGATAGGAGACAGTCCATGGCCGGGTTTTCCTGTTATAGGTATTCCTGATCTGTCTGTAATGCAGGCAAAAACTACTGTAAACGAAAACGATATAAGCAAGATTAAAAAAGGGCAAAATGTGATTGTAACTGTTGATGCTCTTGAAGGCAAAGCGTATTACGGATCAATCACTAGAGTTGCTTCCCTTGCAAAAAGAGAGTATTCAACTAATACCAAAGTCTTTGATGTAGAAGTGACCTTGGATTCTTCTGATAATCAGCTGCGGCCCGGGATGACATGTAACTGCCAGATTATCATTGACAGATTAAAAGATGTTCTTACCGTACCGGTCCAATCTGTTTTTGAGAGAGACGGCAAAACAGTTGTTTATGTAAAAACAAGAACCGGAGCAGTAGAACGTAAAGTAGTTGTGGGAAAGAAAAGTAAAGATTTTATTGAGATTAAAGAAGGGTTGAATTCAGGAGAAGAAATCTGTTTAAGAGATCCTACAATACCTCTTAATGAATTGGGAGGGGAAAAACAGCAGAATCAATCCCCGGTTAAAAAGAGCAAAAAGAGCAATTCATCCAGATCTATACGGTTTCGCATGGGATAGAGACAGGAGATATCTGTGAATTTTAGTGAAAGTTTTTCAGTAAGCCTGAACGGAATATTGTCGCATAAACTTCGTTCATTCTTAACAATGCTCGGTATTGTTTTTGGCGTTGCAGCTGTTATTGCAATGTTATCAATAGGTGCAGGAGCAAAAAAAGAAGCATTGGATCAGATCAGACTTCTCGGCATGAATAATGTTATTCTACGTTCACAGCCGATAGAGAAAGAGGATGATGAGAGAGGTACAATTGTAGAGGCTACAGGATTAAGCATGAATGACAGCCGTTCTCTGTACTTGATAAACCCGCTTGTGAAAGCTTCAGTTCCGCAGAAAGAACTTACGGAAAAAAGAGCTGTAAACGGCGGGAACGAATCAAAAGTAACCTTGATCGGAACAACACCTGAATTTAAAGATGTAATGACGATGACTCTTAAACAGGGAAGTTTTTTTAATTACCAGGACATGCATGATGCAAGGCGGGTTTGTGTTCTCGGCAGCAGCGTAAAGAATGATCTTTTTCAGTACGAAGATCCTGTATACAAATTGATAAAAATCGGAGATATCTGGTTTACTGTAATAGGAGTTATGGCGCCAAAACCAAGATCAACGGGAAAGGGTGGTATTGGTGACAGGGATATGAATTATGATGTTTATGCACCTATTACTACAGTAGGTTATAGATTTGAGATTGATAAGTCGGAGCCGGAAGTTGATCAGATTATTCTTAATATAAGGGATGAGAAGCATGTAAAAGAAGCTGCAAACATTGCAAATTCCCTGATATCGATTCGCCATAACAATATGAATGATTATCAAATAGTGGTTCCTGAAGAACTATTAAGGCAGAGTCAGAAAACCCAGCGTATCTTCAACATAGTTATGGGAGCAATTGCAGGAATTTCTCTTCTTGTAGGAGGAATTGGCATTATGAATATTATGCTGGCAACAATTTTGGAAAGGACAAGAGAGATTGGCGTAAGAAGAGCAATTGGAGCAACACGGAAAGATATACTCGGCCAATTTATGATTGAAGCAGTTCTTCTCAGCTTTGCAGGAGGATTCATAGGAATACTTGTTGGTTTGTTAATGACACAAGTGATTTCATCTTATGCGCATTGGAAAACAATTGTAGAGTTAGGGTCAATAATTTTGTCTTTCGGTGTATCTGCAAGTGTTGGAATAATATTCGGAATTTATCCTGCACGTAAAGCGGCGATGCTTGATCCTATCGAATCTCTTAGGTATGAGTAAAAGAGGGTATTATGAGAAAAAGATTTATTTTGATTATTTACATTTTATTACTTCCTGCTTACATAGTTCTGTTCGGGCAGGATGTAACTGTATTGACTCTTGATGAGAGTATTGATATTGCTCTTAAAGACAGCTACACAATAAAGTCAATTAAACAGCTTGTGTATTCTGCCGAAAGAAATTTATGGGCTGCAAAAGCAGGATACAGGACTTATGCCCAGAGCAAAATATCTGCCCCGATTTATGATGAAGGTTTCAGGCTGATAGAAGTTGTAAATGGGAATCCTGTTCCAAAGCAATACGGAAGTTTTCAGGTTAAAGGTAATTTAGATATTATTCAGCCCATGCCATGGATACCTTTTGGAGGCGGCAGCCTGACATTTCGTGCGGAAGGATATCAGCTTAATTCGTGGACACCTTCTCAAATGAATCCGGGTACGAATATTGAATCTAACCAGTTCTACACCTCTTTAAGTGCAATTATTAATAAACCGTTATTTACTATCAATCAGCTTAAGCTGGGATTACGTCAGGCTGAGCTTAATTATGAAAGACAATCCAAGGTGTTTAAACGTTCTGAATTGAATCTGGTATTTCAGGTTACGCAGTCATTCTATCAGTTATACAGAAGAATCGAAGAAGAAAAAATAAACATAGAAAAGGTTCAGAGACAGGAAAGTATTTATAATACAACAAAAAAGAAATTTGAAGCAGGCCTGATTGCAGAAGTTGATGCAATGCAGGCGGAAGTAGAATTAATTCAGAATAAAAATGATTTAAAAGCTTCGGAAGCAAGAAGGAAACAGCAGGAAGCGGCATTCAAGCAGCTAATCGGATTGCCTCTTACGGAGAATGTTACAGTAATTACTGATCTGGAACTAAAGCCTGTTTTTGTTGATGAAGAGCAGGCAGTGCAGCTTGCTTTAAAGAACAGAAGTGAGATAGTAGAAAAAATGATTGATATTGAAGAGCAGAAAATTCAGATTAAGCAGATTGATGCCCGTGTTGCAATAAAGGGAAATCTGACCGGATATTACAGAATGTCGGGGTTTTCCAATCCCGATCTGCCTTACGGTACAGCAACAGGAGATCTATTTAACAGCAGCTGGGAGGTTCTTAGAAAAACACCTAATCGCGGCTTAACATTTGAACTGGAAATCCCTGTTTGGGATTGGGGGAAGAATAAGGCTCAGGTCCAGGCTGCTCAGGCAGGGCTTACAAGAGATCAATTAACGTTGAATAATCTTTACATAACTATTAAAAGGGAAGTTAATGATGTTGTCCGTTCGGTTTATGAAACATACGACAGAGTTCAGCTTCTTGAAAAGAGTAAAGCAGTCGGCGAGAAATCGTTTAAAATAAATCTGGAAAGGTTCCAGAACGGTGATATAACTTCTACTGAGCTTGCAAGGGCAAGTGACCAGCTTAATACTGCCAAGCTTTCTTATCTTTCAGCATACACAGAATATAAGCTTTCTCTTGCAGATCTAGAGAGGAAAACGCTTTACGATTTTGAGAAGAAAAAGAGTCTGGTAGAGAAAGGCAATAAATAAACATTTTTAAAATAGGGGGAATTTATGAACACATGCAAGTATTGCGGAAAAGGGCTCTCTTACCGGGATGTCTGGAAATCCTTTTGGTTCTCCTGGATTCTACGATGTCCATCATGCCTTAAACCTAATGAACCTCAGATGAAAAAAAGAGTTTTGCCGATATTTTTAATTCTATGTATTCCGGAAATTCTATTGGCAATATTGTCAAGATATGTTAATATCCAAATAATGGGCTGACTACTTGTTCTTCCTTTATTTGTACTTGTTATGTCTTTTTTTGCCCCTCTGTTTAATCTTTATGGAGACGTAGAAATTAACAAAAATAAAATGTAGATTAATACTTTAAAAAATATTTAATATGATCCGAGAAACTTAATGAATTCAGTCAATTCTTCAAGATGCTGCAGAGCATTTCGGGATTTCTTATCATTAATATCCCCCTCAAAATCGAGATAAAAAAGGTAGTTCCACGGTTTGCCGACAATCGGCCTTGATTCTATTTTCAGAAGATTAATATCACGAAAAGAGAAAACAGCAAGACATTTAAAAAGAGCTCCAGGAACATCTTTCGCGCTGAAAATAATGGAAGTTTTAGAACCTTGTGCAGTATTCTGTTTTTTACTGATAATTACAAACCTTGTATAGTTCAGGCGATTATTTTCCACATTTTTCTTTAAAATTTTAAGGCCGTACTCCTCAGCAGCCTGAATGCTTGCTACTGCGGCTAATTCCGGTTTTTTCTTTTCCGCAACGAGTTTTGCAGAGCCTGCTGTATCATAGACAGCCCTCAGCTCAACATTGTCCAGGGATTCAAAATATTCAGAACACTGCATAAGGCCCTGGGGATGTGACATTATTTCCCTGATCTCATGAATAGAATTACTTTTACAGGCCATTAGGTGATGCTCGATCCTTAAAATATATTCTCCTGTTATAAACAGATCGTGCTTGAGAAAAAGATCCATATTCTGATGAATACTTCCTGTAAGAGAATTCTCAATTGGCAGGATGCCGAAATCTGACTCTCCATCGGAAACAGATGAAAAAACATCTGAGAAAGACTTTTTTGGCTGAGTTGATAAGGATTCTGTCTTTTCCCAGAATTTTAAAGCAGCTTCTTCACTGAATGCACCCCGTTCACCCTGAAATGAGACTATCATCAGTTAATCCTTATCAAAGTCTATATCAAAAAGTGTACCCGGCAGTTCAGAAGCACTGTTGTCCGGTATTTTCGGGCCAATATTTTTATCATGTGATATAGTCTCATTATCATCAAGGACTGTATTGGTTTCCTGATTATTGGGAAGATAGATGAATCTGTCAAGAAGGGTTATGTATTGGCTCCATTGTCTGCCTTTTCCGCCATCTCTTTCAATGATATGAGTAAGCGCGTTAGCTTTTGAATCCATCTCGTCAGCATAGTAGAGAATCATTGCTTCAATTGTTGCGGGAAGCACAGGAGAACCGTGTTCAAATTTACCCTGATGGCTTAAAATAAGATGCATAACCTGATATTTTATTTCATCAGGGAAGGGGGTATCTTTATTAATTTCATCAATGATATCTGCAACAAAGTGCGCACCGATTGATATGTGCCCTACAAGCCTGCCGTAGTCTGTAAAATCTATGAACCCTTTATCAAAGCTGTATTCAAAGATTTTGCCTATGTCGTGAAGAAGCGCCCCTGTTATAAGCATATCCCTGTTTACTTCCGGGTACTGTGCTGCCATTGTTTCACATACAGAAGCTACTGATAGAGTGTGTTCCGGCAGGCCCCCGACATAAGCATGGTGCCACAGTTTACCCCCTGCCATTCTGGAAAAAGAGGCGATTATTTTATCATCGCTGAAAATTTTTTCGAGAAGCAAGTGGAGATATTTATCTTTAACAGAATCAATTTTTTCATTTAATTTCTGTATAAGATAAGAAATGTCCTGACCCTTTGAAGGTATGAACATGGCTGGTTCAACATTATCTTTATCATCACATTTTCGTATTTTGTTTATTGAAAGTTGTATAATTGATTTATATGTCTGAACAGTTCCGCTTACTTTAACTATAACACCGGGTTGGAATTCGGCATATTGATTCTTAATATCATCCCACAGATTAGCTGTAATCCGCCCGGATGCATCACCGAGTTCGAGATGAAGATAAGAACTTCCGTCTTTGCGTGATTTAAGTTCAATTTTACGGATGACAAAAAAACTGGTAATTTTATCTCCGGGTTTGACATTATGTAAAATTTTAAAGGAAGTAAAAGAATCATTCATGCTTGTTCCCCCTTTGAATTATAAGCAGTTTCCATCCTGAATTTTTTACTTTAGCTGTGTCAAGCAGAGAGGGATGAAAAAGATTTTTAACCGAAAGATTAACCTGATCTTTATAATGCTCGTCAACAGGCTGCCCGGATTGGCCGGTAGAAAGAACTGAGATTGAATTATCGGGATTTGAGACATTATATATGGCACTTGCACATAAATAGATATCTGCTTCAGGATTATTTCTAATAAAAGATCCGGAATTTAAAATTGATGAACCGGATCCGCTGATCGGGAACGGGCCGACATTAAGAGCATTGCTTAAAAGCGGATTTTTACCAAGCATGTGAGAAAATGTGATTGTGTGGAATTTTCCCCATGGCCATTTATTAACATCCGTATTCTCAAGCTTTTTTAAACTGTCTATTGCAGAAGAAAAGGAAGATATAATCAGATTGTCTCTATTCCCGTTTTTATAAAGATAATTTAAAATCGATTCGTATGGAATAGTATTCAGGTTCGAATACAGTTTATAAAGTTTTTTGCCGAATAAAGATTTCATTAATTTTTCAGTATAGATCACAAGAAAAGTATTTATAATAGAAGCTTCACTGTTTGATGCAAGCATGGAACCATTCCATTTTGAAAGAAGGTTTGCAGCATTTTGTTTAACGGGATCATTGGATAATGTTATATCTCTGTTCAGAATCGGATAGATTAATTTGGCAATAGAATCGGCTGAAGGAGAAACAGCGTCAGAGATTATATTCTTTATTTCCATTAAGGTAAGTGTGGAATCATGCTCTATAAGTTTTTTCAGCCTTTTTTCCAGAATTTTGGATTGAGAGAAAATTTTATAGTTATTCAATGATTCATTTTTATTCAAACCGCTTCCGACTGCTTTAAATCCTTCCGAGTTGTTTCCGGCAATAAAAATATGGCAAGGAGATCCGAAATTCGCTGCATATTTTGTAAAAGTATCCAAGCTGCGGGATTTACAAATATTAAAGAGAGAAAGTATATCATCGCTGAATTTGTACCCATCCCAGATTAACGCGATGCCTCTGTTATTGTCAGGATTTTTGTAAAGAACAGGTAACCCGGAAATTTCATTAAAAGACAGAGTAAGAACAGAGTCAGGGAATATTTTAATTTTTTCGGTTCTCACTGACAGAGAATTCCTTCTTTGCAGTGTATGAATTTCAGAGAATCTGCAGTCTCTTTTTCCTGTTGATGAAAATACCCATGATAGTTTGCTGTTCTGGCCGGTAAAAATAAGAGGGACTCCGGGAAGGCTGAATCCATGTACGTTTATTTCGTCTGATGCAAGGTGTATTTCATACCATGGCCCTGGAATTACAGCCGGAGATGTGTAGTTAAAGGCAATGAACGGCGTATTTGTATCACTCAAATCTGCAGGGATAGAAATTATTAGACTGCTATGTGAACCTATCGGCAGTGCATTTTTAAATATCCTGCTGATAGAGATAAGGAAAGGATGAAAAAACTCTCTGGAATTTATAGTATATTCCGGAGAATGCAGGAAAGGTTTAAAATTATTAATATTTCTTCCATTAAGGGCAAAAGAAAAAGCATCCTCTAAAAAATTTCTGCTGGATTGCCATGCAAAAAGTTTTATAAGAGCAATGGAGTGTGATGCTTTCCACGGATCAGGAGAATAATTAAGAAATCTGAATTCAATAGGAAGGCTTTTTTTATGTAAAGAGATATATGAATTAATACCGTCTTTGTATGCGTTAAGTACCTCCTTTGATTCAATTGATAATTTTTCGTAGATTTTATCAGCAGTATTGCCGATGTTCAGAGAGAGCATAAAGCTGTCTGTAGGTACTGCTTTTATTCCAAATATCTCTGAAAGCCTGCCGTATGCTGTGCGTCTCTGTATATCCATCTGCCACAGCCTGTCCTGAGCAGTTGCAAAACCCTGCGCAAAGAACAGATCATACCTGTTTCTGCTTATGATATGAGGAATGCCGTAGCCGTCACGAAAAACTGAAATTTTTGAATGAAGAGGAGCTGATGTATTAACTATACCCGATATTTTAGGGAGGGATCCTGCAACAATACGGTATCCGATAAAAATGATCCCTGCAAAGAGAAGTGAAAATACTAAGAATATTCCTGTTATAATTTTAAACCATTTTGGCATATTTATCTGGTACTCCTCTTGCTTAAATATTAAAAAAATATATGAATAAAGTCAAGAAATTTTACAGGCAATCAAATGCCGGTTTTATCTGTTTTAAGAGAGAAGGGAAGGATGATCAGTCCCTCCCTTCTCTCTTTTATTTATTCAGATTAACAAGTATTAAAAATTAAATATATTTAGATCTGTTTTAACGTTGAATTTTATCTCTTTAACTATGCTTTCGGAAGCTTTCTTGCCGTCCTTCAGAGTTGTTGAAACAGTTCTCATAGGCAGGAAAATACCGTCAATTGCTTTGTAATCGTAAAATAAATCCTGCACTTTTTCAGGGCCCTGCTGACCAATTTGCGTATAGATTTCCGCTGCAGGCAGGTTAGTTGCCGGATCAATAAGAAGATGCATGGAGAATGAACCTATCGTCACCAGAATATCTTCACATTTTTTACCTTCAACATCTTTGGTTCCAATGTACTGAATGCCAACATTAGCTGCTTTTGCGAGGAAGTATACAGGATCTCTCAGGATGGATTCTTTGTGAGTTTTTAACTGTGCAGGC